>CAZFTZ010000342.1:0-5510 GCA_964521875.1 uncultured Cellulomonas sp.
TCCCCCGTGGGGGGTGTTGGGGGGGGTATGGGCCCCGCACTCGGCGCGAACCCCCGCCCGCGCCGGCACCGGGGAGCGCTCGCGCGGGCGGCGGGTCGCGCGGCGACGGGGAGCGCTCGCGCCGGCGGCGGCGGGCACCCTCGGCGCCACGGCGGGGCATGCACCCCCTCCCGGTGGAGGTGCTGGTCGGCGCGGGGCGGGAGGATGGGCCGCGTGAAGGTCGCCCGCCGGTCAGAAGTCCCGCCGTTCGCCGTCATGGAGATCCTCGCGGCGGCCAAGGCACGGCGGGCGGCGGGGGAGGACGTCGTCGTCCTGTGCGCCGGCGAGCCGTCGTCGGGCGCCCCGGAGGCGGTGCGCCGGGCCGCCGCGACCCTGCTGGCGGGCGGCGACCTCGGCTACACCGAGCCGACCGGCACGCCCGAGCTGCGCCGGGCACTGGCCGGCCACTACCTCCACAGCTACGGCGTGGACGTCGACCCGACCGCCGTCGCGGTGACCACGGGCTCGTCGGGCGCCTTCCAGCTGGCGTTCCTCGCGGCCTTCGAGGCCGGCGACCGCGTCGCCCTGGCCCGCCCCGGCTACCCGGCCTACGCCAACATCCTCACCGCGCTGGGCTGCGAGGTCGTCGACCTGCCGTGCGGCCCGGACCAGCGCTACCAGCCCACCGTGGACCAGCTCGACGACGCGGGCGACCTCGACGGCCTGGTGCTCGCCAGTCCCGCCAACCCGACTGGCACCATGGTGACGCCCGACGAGCTCGCGGCGATCGCCGCCTGGTCCGCCCGCCGCGGCACCCGCCTGGTCAGCGACGAGATCTACCACGGCATCACCTACGCCGGCGCCCCGCCGACGGCCACCGCCGCGGCGTTCCGCGACACCGGCGCGGTCGTCGTCTCGTCGTTCTCCAAGTTCTGGGGGATGACCGGCTGGCGGCTCGGCTGGCTGGTGCTGCCCGAGGACCTCGTCGGCCCGGTCGCGGCGCTCGCCGGCAACCTGGCGCTCTGCCCGCCGAGCCTCGCCCAGCACGCGGCGCTCGCGGCGTTCACCGACCAGGGGCTGGCCGCCGCCCGAGCGGCGACAGAGCGGTACGCCCGGTGCCGGGACCTGCTGCTCACGGCCCTGCCGGCCCTGCGCTGGGACCCGGTGGCACCGGCCGACGGCGCGTTCTACCTGTACGGCGACGTGTCGGCGTTCGGGCTGGACTCGGTCACCTACTGCGCCCGGTTGCTCGACGAGGCCGGCGTCGCCCTCACCCCGGGCACCGACTTCGACCCGGCCGAGGGCCGGGACTGGGTACGGCTCAGCTTCGCGGTGACGCCCGACGACGTGCGGCGGGCCGTCGAGCGGATCGTCGCCTGGCAGGACGGCCTGCGCCCGACGAGCCGCGAGGACTGACCGCCGCGACCCGGGACGACCGGTCACGTCCCCGACGACGACCGCGACCGACCGTCGTCTCGTCGCAGGTGGAAGCGTGGCAGGGTTGTCCCGGCCCCGACCAGCGAAAGGACCCGCTCATGGGCGTCCCGCAGTACACCCTCAACGACGGCACGACGATCCCCGCGATCGGCCTCGGCACCTGGCCGCTCAAGGGCCAGGAGGCGGTCACCGCGATCGCGAGCGCCCTCGACACCGGTTACCGGCTCATCGACTCGGCGTTCAATTACGAGAACGAGGGTGCGGTCGGCGCCGCGGTCCGCGCGTCGCGAGTCCCGCGGGACGAGATCGTCGTCACCTCCAAGCTCCCCGGCCGCCACCACGCCCACGATGCCGCGGTGCGCGCCATCGAGGAGTCGGTGCTGCGCACCGGCCTGGACCACCTGGACCTCTACCTCATCCACTGGCCCAACCCGAGCCAGCACCTGTTCCTCGAGGCGTGGCAGGCGATGATCGAGGCCCGCGACCGCGGCCTGCTGCGCTCGATCGGCACCAGCAACTTCCTGCCGGCGCACATCGACGCGCTGGTCGCGGCCACCGGCGTCGCGCCCGCGGTCAACCAGGTCGAGCTGCACCCGCTGTTCCCGCAGAGCGCCCAGCACGCGTACGACGAGGCGCACGGCGTGCGCGACGAGGCCTGGAGCCCGTTCGGCCGCGGCAGCGACTTCCTCTCCGACCCGACGCTCGCCGCCGTCGCCGCCGCCCACGGCCGCACGCCGGCGCAGGTGATCCTGCGCTGGGACGTGCAGCGCGGCGTCGTCCCGCTCCCCAAGTCCGCCGACCCGGCACGCCAGGCGCAGAACCTCGCCGTCTTCGACTTCGAGCTGACCGACGACGAGGTCGCGATGGTCACCGCGCTCGGGCGTCCCGACGGCCGGCTGTGGGGGCAGGACCCCGCGGTCTACGAGGAGTTCTGAGTGGACGTCGCGGTCCTCGGCGCCACCGGCGACGTCGGCCGGCAGGTCTGCACCCAGCTCGTCGAGCGGGCCCTGCTCCCGGCGACCAGCCGGCTGCAGCTCGTCGGGCGCCCCGACGGGCCCAGCGCGCGGGCGACGTACGGCCTGCGGGCGGACCTCATCGACGCGTACGACGAGCACGCGCCGATGATCGACGTCGCCCTGGACCCCGCCGACGTGGTGGCCGACGTGGTCGTGGTGGCCGCCGGCCGCACCCAGCCGCCCGAGGGCGGGTCGGTGGACCGCTCGCAGCTCGCGGCCCACAACGCGGCGGTGTTCCACGCCTACGCCGACGCGCTGGCCCGGCACGGCTCCGGGTCCGAGGTGGTGGTCGTGGTGACCAACCCGGTGGAGCTCGGTGTCGCGATCCTCGCCGAGCGGCTGGGGCGCGGGCGCGTCATCGGCATGGGCGCCTGGCTGGACACGCTGCGGTTCCGGCGGGAGGTCGCGACGTCGCTCGGCGTGCGGCGCCACCGGGTCGGCGGGTTCGTCGGCGGCGAGCACGGACCTGGCGCGGTGCCGCTGTGGTCGTCGCTGCGCGTCGGCGGCCTCGAGGTGGGGGAGCGGGAGCGGGCGGTGGCGCGGGTGCGCGGGGCCCGGTCGCTCGACGACTTCCCGGCCGAGGTCGCAGCGGCGCAGAGCCGCCTTGCCGAGCTCGGCACGGCCGACGGCTACCGGTTCGTCGACACGCTGGCGCCCGACCTGCGGGTCGTCGTGCGCCCCTACCTGACGCATCGCTCCGGCGCGAAGACCGCGGCCGGCACGGCGAGCGCGACGATCGACCTCGTCGACACCATCCTCGACGGCCGGGACATCGTCGTCGCAGGTCAGGTGGCACTCGACGGCGAGGTGACTCTGGCCGGGCAGCCGGTGCGGGGCGTCCTCGGCGTGCCGGTGCAGCTCGGTCCGGAGGGGTGGACTCGCGTCCTGCTCGACACCCCGGCGCCCGACGAGGAGCGGATGCTCGCC
Organism: uncultured Cellulomonas sp.; assembly: GCA_964521875.1. Lineage (GTDB taxonomy): Bacteria > Actinomycetota > Actinomycetes > Actinomycetales > Cellulomonadaceae > Cellulomonas. The sequence goes on from CAZFTZ010000342.1 coordinate 3,360, forward strand.
GACGTGGCCTCGTCCGTCTCGGCTGCGGTCGCTCCCTGGACGGACGCGCGGGAGGCTGGAGCATGACCGTGCCGGACCGGCCCGACGAGGCCGCGCCCCACGAGCCGGTTGCGCCCGCCGGCCCGCCCGACGAGGGCGACCCCCGGCTCGACGAGGGCGACGACGCCCGCTGGGTGGCGTTCGTCCGCGCCGACGACACCACGGGCACCATCGCCGCCCTCGCCGGCGTGTTCGCGTCGCGCGGCGTCTCGATCGCCTCGCTGGCGACCGGCCACGAGGCGGGCGCGTCGGGCCTGGTGGTGGTGACGTTCCGCACCGGCGAGCGGCGTCAGCGGCTGCTGGTGCGGACCGTCGAGCGGCTGCCGATGGTCCGCGGGCTCGTCGTGCGCCGGGCCGACGACCTGGGCGTGCGCGCCGCCTCGGTGGTGCACCTGCCAGCGGGAGTCGACTTCCGCCCACCGCGGCACGCGGTGGTCCGCTGGTCCGGCGAGACGGCGCACGGCGAGCCGCTGCTGGTCGAGGGCGCCCTGGTGGACGTCGAGGACGTCGTCGCGGCCGCGCGCGAGGCCGGCGCCACCGGCGATGCGCTGGTGATCCAGCCACCGGCCTGACACCCGTCTCTCTCCTCGGTTCCCTGACGTTTCGGGGGTCGATCACCCCCGAAACGTCAGGAAAGTGGGTGGGAGGTAGCCTGTGCCCCACCACAACTGAACACGCTGCTCGAGCCGCGGCGGGAGAGTCCCCGCCGAGCGAGCGGGGCGCCGTAGGAGCAACCCTCCCCGGTAATCTCTCAGGCACCCGTACCGCCGCGGCGAGGCGACTCTGGAAAGTGGCCCGACGAGGGCCCACCGACGGTGCAAGCCGGCGCGTCCCGCACGGGCGGACCGGCAAAACTCTCAGGTCGCCCGGCACTGCCGGGCGGATGACAGAGCGGGGAGGCCCCGACCGTCCCGGCATGCGCCGGACGTCCCTGCAGGAGGCCTTGCGTGACCGACAGCGTGATCGACCCCCGGACCCCCGCCGCGCGCGACTTCGCCGACCGGCACGTCGGCCCGCGCGGGACGCAGGTGGACCGGATGCTCGCCGCGATCGGGCGGTACGACGACCTCGCCGCGCTGGTGGACGCGGCCGTGCCGGCCGCGATCCGCACCTCCCGGCCGCTGGACCTGCCGCTGGCACGCACCGAGGCGCAGGTGCTCGCGGCGCTGCGCGGCCTGGCGGCGGAAAATCGGCCGCTCGTCACGATGATCGGTCAGGGCTACTACGGCACCGTGACGCCCGCGGTGATCCGCCGCAACGTGCTGGAGTCCCCGGCCTGGTACACGAGCTACACGCCGTACCAGGCGGAGATCAGCCAGGGCCGGCTCGAGGCGATGCTCACCTTCCAGCAGGTGGTCGAGGACCTCACCGCGCTGCCGGTGGCGGGGGCGTCGCTGCTCGACGAGGCCACCGCGGTCGCCGAGGCGGTCGCCCTGATGCGGCGGGCGGCGAAGAACGCGGCCGGCACGGTGGTGCTGGACGCGGACCTGTTCGCGCAGTCGATCGCCGTGGTGCGCGGGCGGGCGGAGCGCATCGGCCTGCCGGTGGTCGTCGCCGACCTGTCGGCCGGTCTGCCGGAGGTCGAGGGCGACGTGGTCGGCGTGGTGGTGCAGCAGGTGGGCTCGTCGGGTCGCCTGCACGACGTCGCCGCCGTGGTCGAGGCTGCGCACGCCCGCGGTGCACTCGTCACCGTCGCGGCGGACCTGCTGGCGCTGACGTTGCTGGCGGCGCCGGGCGACCTGGGCGCCGACGTCGCGGTGGGCAGCGCGCAGCGGTTCGGCGTCCCGCTGTTCGCCGGCGGGCCGCACGCGGCGTTCATCGCGGTGCGCGCCGGGCTGGAGCGCCAGCTTCCCGGCCGGCTCGTCGGCGTCTCGGTCGACGCCGACGGCGCGCCGGCCTACCGGCTCGCGCTGCAGACCCGGGAGCAGCACATCCGCCGCGAGAAGGCGACGAGCAACATCTGCACCGCCCAGGCCCTACTGGCGGTGGTGGCGGCGATGTATGCCGTCCACCACGGTCCCGACGGCCTGCGCGCCATCGCCGAACGGGTGCACGCGCTGGCCGGCACGCTCGCCGGCCTGCTGCGCGCGGACGGCGTCACGGTGGAGCACG
>CAZFTZ010000343.1:0-3717 GCA_964521875.1 uncultured Cellulomonas sp.
ACTCCTTCGCCTCCGGACTGATCGCCGCCCTGCTCGACGACCAGGACCTGGCCACCGCCGTCCAGTGGGGCGCCGCCCACGGCGCCCTGGCCATGACCACCCCCGGCGACACCTCCATGGCCACCAAGACCGAGATCCTCAAGCTCGCCGCCGGCGGCAACGCCCGCGTCAACCGCTGACCGAACGCCTCGGAACCGGACGTCTCGGGACCGAAGTCTCAGATCCGGCCTGCTGCAGCGCCTAGCGTCGTCCCATCGCCCCGCGGCATCGTCGCCGCGGCGTCGGGGGAACGTGTCGGCAAGGAGGCCGTGCATGAAGGTCAAGGCGTACCACTCCGCCCACCCTGCGGACCCGCAGGTCTACCACGACGACGACGAGTGTCCGGCCGGGCGCGACATCCCGTGGTGGAACAAGCGGCCCGGCACCGACGACCGCCCCCGCTGTCAGCACTGCATCGAGATCGCGGCGCACCGGCCGGCCTACTCCGCCTGAGCCGCAGACACGCACGAGGGGCGGGGCCGCAACGGCCCCGCCCCTCGTCGTCAGCTCGTCGGCCGCGGCCTCAGTGCTTCTCCGGCTCCTCGCCACCGATGCGGTGCACCACCACCGAGTTCGTCGTGCCGGCGATGCCGATCGGCGTGCCGGCGACCACCACGACGGTGTCGCCCACCTCGGCCAGGCCGTTCGCGCGCAGCGTCTGGTCCACCTGGTAGACCATGACGTCGGTGCTCTCCACCTGCGGCACCAGGTACGTCTGGACGCCCCAGGACAGCGACAGCACGTTGCGCACCGCCTCCACCGGGGTGAACGCCAGCAGCGGGATGCCCGAGCGCAGCCGCGACATGCGCCGCGCCGAGTCACCGGACTGGGTGAACGTCACGAGGTACTTCACGGCGAGGGTGTCGCCCACCTCGGCGGCCGCCCGCGTGATCGCGCCACCGCGCGTCTGCGGCACCGAGCCGAGCGGAGCGATTCGCTCCCGGCCCAGCTCCTCCGTCGACTCGATGATCCGCGCCATGGTGCGCACGGCCTCGATCGGGTACTCCCCGACGCTCGTCTCGCCGGACAGCATCACCGCGTCGGCGCCGTCCAGGACGGCGTTGGCGCAGTCGGACGCCTCGGCCCGCGTCGGGCGCGGGCTGCTGATCATCGACTCGAGCACCTGGGTGGCGACGATGACCGGCTTGGCGTTGCGACGGGCGAGCTCGACGGCGCGCTTCTGCACCAGCGGCACCTGCTCCAGCGGCAGCTCGACGCCCAGGTCGCCGCGGGCGACCATGATGCCGTCGAACGTGGCGACGATCTCCTCGAGGTTGTCGACCGCCTGCGGCTTCTCGATCTTCGCGATGACCGGGACGATCCGGCCCTCCTCCTCCATGATCCGGCGCACGTCGTCGTAGTCGGCGGCGTTCCGGACGAAGGACAGTGCGATGTAGTCCGCGCCGAGGCGCAGACCCCAGCGCAGGTCCTCCTCGTCCTTGTCGGACAGCGCCGGCACGGAGACCGCGACGCCCGGGAGGTTGAGGCCCTTGTTGTTCGACACCGGGCCAGGCACCTCGACGCGGGTCACCACGCGGGGCCCGTCGACCTCCTGCACCCGGACGAGCACCTTGCCGTCGTCGATGAGGATCGGGTCACCGGGGCGCACGTCGCCCGGCAGACCCTTGAACGTCGTGGAGACGAGCTCCTTGGTGCCCTCGACGTCCTCCGTGGTGATGGTGAAGATGTCACCCACCTCGAGGACGTGCTTGCCCTCGACGAACCGGCCCAGCCGGATCTTCGGTCCCTGGAGGTCCACCAGCACGGCCACCGAGCGCCCGGACGCCTTGGCGGCGGCCCGCACCCGGCGGTACACCTCCGCGTGGGCCTCGGCCTCGCCGTGGCTGCGGTTGATCCGCGCCACGTCCATCCCGGCGTCGACGAGTGCCTGGATCTGCTCCGGGGACTCGGTCGCGGGACCGATGGTGCAGACGATCTTTGCCCTACGCATGGTTCGGAGCCTATGCCTTTCGTTCCTTGCCGATCTGACCGAACGTCCTGTTCGGCAGTGGTTCTGATGTGCGACGAGAGCGCGCGCGCCGAGCCGTCACCGGACTGCCGTCCGGCGTTCGCCCTGTGCTCACGGACGCAGCGCGGTGGTGCTCGCGGCCACCGGCGCCGGCAGCTCGGTGCTGCCCGTCAGGTACGCGTCGACGGCCGCGGCGGCGGCCCGGCCCTCGGCGATCGCCCACACGATGAGCGACTGACCCCGCCCGGCGTCACCGGCGACGAACACGCCGGGCACGCTGCTGGCGAACGCCTCGTCGCGCCGGACGAGGCCCCGCTCGGTCAGCTCGACGCCCAGCTGCGCGGTGAGCGCGTCCGTCTCCGGGCCGGAGAAGCCCATGCAGATCAGCACGAGGTCGGCCGGGATCTCGTGTTCCGTGCCAGGGGTCGGCACCCGCCGCCCGTCCGGCAGGTACTCGGTGGTCGCCAGCCGCAGCGCACGCACGCTGCCGTCGTCGTCGCCGACGAACGCGACCGTGGAGGCGAGGTAGTCCCGCTCGCCGCCCTCCTCGTGGGAGCTCGACACCTCGAAGACGACGGGGTCGGTGGGCCACGGCTGGTTCGCCGGGCGCTCCGACGGCGGGCGCCTCCCGATGGCGAGCGTCGTCACGGACGCCGCGCCCTGGCGCAGCGCGGTGCCGACGCAGTCCGAGCCGGTGTCGCCACCGCCGATGACGACCACGTGCTTGCCGGCCGCCGTGATCTGGCCCGGCACCTCGCGGCCCTGCGCGGCGACGTTCGCCTGGTGCAGGAAGTCCATCGCGACGTGCACGCCGTCCAGCTCGCGTCCCGGCAACCGCAGCTCCCGCGGCACGGTCGCGCCGGTCGCGACGACGACCGCGTCGTACCGCGCCCGCAGGTCGGCCCACGAGACGTCGGTGCCGATCGCGACGTTCGGCCGGAACCGGGTGCCCTCGGCCGTCATCTGCGCCAGCCGGCGGTCGATGTGGTGCTTCTCCAGCTTGAAGTCCGGCACGCCGTAGCGCAGCAGGCCGCCGATGGCGTCGTCCCGCTCGTACACGGCGACCGTGTGCCCGGCGCGGGTGAGCTGCTGCGCGGCGGCCAGACCGGCCGGCCCGGAGCCGACCACGGCGACGGTGTGCCCCGACAGCCGCTGCGGGATCTGCGGGGCGACCCAGCCGCGGTCGAACGCCTCGTCGATGATCGAGACCTCGACGTTCTTGATCGTCACGGGCGGCTGGTTGATGCCGAGCACGCACGCGGACTCGCACGGCGCCGGGCAGATGCGCCCGGTGAACTCCGGGAAGTTGTTCGTCGCGTGCAGCCGCTCGATCGCGTCGGCCCACTGGCCGCGCCACACGAGGTCGTTCCACTCCGGGATGAGGGTCCCCAGCGGGCAGCCGTTGTGGCAGAACGGGATGCCGCAGTCCATGCACCGCCCCGCCTGCGCGACGAGGAACGGCTGGCCCTCCTGCAGCTGCTCGTGGACGTCCTTCCAGTCCTGCAGCCGCACCGGGACCGGTCGGTTCGGCGGCAGCGCGCGGTGCCGCACCTTGAGGAAGCCGCGCGGGTCAGCCACGCGCCACCGCCAGGATGCCGTCCCAGACGCCGGGGGCCCCCGGGTCGAGGCCCTCCGCCTCGGCCTTGGTCAGCGCCTCGCGCACCCGGGCGTACTCGGTCGGCAGCACCCGCGTGAAGCGCGCCCGCGTC
>CAZFTZ010000344.1:0-2938 GCA_964521875.1 uncultured Cellulomonas sp.
TCACCTATCCAGTCAGCACGAGCAATTACCGTTTGAAGCTGCAGTACGACTATCACTACGGGCAGCTGTATCAGATCACGCAGCCGGACACGGCGCAGCGATATTGGCTCGCAAACGCCAGCGATGCGCGCGGCAACGTGATCGACGAGACGCTGGGAAATCCTGGGGATGCCCCATCGCTCTTCCAAACGGTCTCGGGGTATGACCAAGTCACAGGGCTCCTGGACTACCGTCAAACGGGGCCCAGTGGAGGTACAGCGACGCAGAACCTCACGTACGAGTGGAACAAGGTCGGCAGTCTCACGATGCGTCAGGACAATAACCAGTCCCTGACCGAGCGCATCTACTACGACAACGTGCATCGTCTAGACTACTCGACACTAAACGGCACAACCAATCTCGATCTTGCCTACGACGCGCGTGGGAACATCACGAGCAAGACGGGGGTGGGCACCTACACGTACAGCCCTACGCGCCTGCACGCAGTCGCCAGTATCACCAACGGCAGCACTACGACGAACTACACGTACGATTCAAACGGCAACATGCTGAGCCGTGGTACAGGCACGGCCACTTGGTATGCGAACAACCTAGCGAAGAAGCTCACGTTCAATTCGAGCAACTGGTCGAGTTTTGAGTACACGCCATACGGGCAGCGCTGGCAACAGACCTATGTGGTCAACGGAAACTCTGAGGCGACGGTGTACATCGGCAAGATCTTCGAGAAAGTGACGACCGCCACAGTGACGATCTACAAACACTACGTCTATGTAGGTGATCGAGTCGTGCTTTTCTACATCCGCAATAGCGCCGGTGCCAACACGCGCTATACGGTGAACCAAGATCATCTCGGGAGCACGGACGCGTTCTACAACGTCGACGGTACACTGAAGGTCAAAGAAAGCTTCGATGCGTTCGGCAGTCGGCGCGGTACGAACTGGACGGGTACGCCGACGGTTGCGGAAATGTCGAGTATCGCCGTGTTGACACGTCGCGGCTTCACTCAGCACGAGACCTTGGATTCGAACGGACTCATTCACATGAACGGGCGCGTGTACGACCCGGTGATAGGTCGGTTCCTCTCAGCGGACCCTTTCATTCCGAATCCGCTGTCCACGCAAGATTTCAATCGGTACAGTTACCTGGACAACAATCCGCTGTCGTTCACTGATCCAAGCGGCTTCAGTCCATGTGGGCGTGGCGGCGTCAAGTGCATGCCTGAGGACACCTTTGATGTTCGTGGGGACGGAGGAGGTGGCGGTGGTGGTGTGCCGTATTTCGGCGAACGGCAGTACTTCGGGAGCATCGAACAAGACTGGGGTGCGTGGCTCGAGTCTCTGATGGAGAAGACTCGGTTGCATTTCGGACGGCGCTCCTCGAGGCAAAGCCAGTACGCAAACCGACTGCCTCCGACCACGACTCCTGCTTACGACGTACCTCTGCAAGAGCCGCAAGGGAACTCGTTCCGAGGCTTAGCGGGGCAGCTCTGGAATGGCATCGTCGATACGATCGCTCAGATCGGTATCAATCAACAGGCGCCAGATGGCTTCCCGATTTACACATTGCTCGGGAGCAGCGAGATGGCTCCTGCAGGCTCGCCAGCGCAGACGCCAGAGGAGCAGCTGGCGCGTGATCTGGGTCCGGCAGCGTTCGTTATCGGCTCGGTAATCACCGGCAAACTGTCAGGAGCTCTCGCAACCGAAACTCCGCTTGTGCTTAGGAATAGAGCGGCGGGAAATGCATTCCGCGACGACATTGCGACTCTGCTGAGGCAGGCGGGCCGCGATGTGCAAACGGAAGTCGTGAAGAAGACGCCCTTCGGGGTGCGTACAATCGATATTGAGGTTCGCCACAACGGGCGAGTGCTTGGAGGTGTGGAAACCAAGGCGGGCGGAAGCCGTTATCTTCCGTCTCAACGCGCAAAGGACGAGTGGTTGCGGCAACAAGGATACCCGGTTGACTTAGTCAGAGAGCCACAGTGACTGCTGCATCAGACTTCAAGGCGATGGTCGGGCAAGAAATCGGACCGCTGCTGTCGCAAAGCGGCTTCGTTCGGAAGGGAAATCTATTTCGGCGCGTGGGCACCGAGGTAATACACGTGGTCGGCTTTCAGAAGAGCCTCAAGAGCCAGGCGGATAGTGTCCTGTTCGCCGTGAATCTGGGGGTCGCTTCTGTCCGCCTTCTGAGCCGGGCAGGTGTGCTGCCGTCAGAGTGCGCGATAGAGGACTGTCAATGGCGCACGCGGCTCGGAAAGAACCCGCGCGATGCTGAGATGTGGTGGACAGTCACGGATGCTGAGACAGCAAAGATAGCGGCCGATGAAGTTAAAAACGCTCTTCGGTCTCATGGTCTGGCCGCACTCGATGCGCTATCGGACGACAGCTCGCTTCGCGATTTGTGGCTCAGCGGGATCAGCCCAGGTCTGACGGACGTCCAGCGGCTCCTGAACCTCTCGATCCTTCTCAGGACGTTGGGTCCTGCTGCTCAGGCCGATGCCGTGATGGCTGAGCTACGCTCCTTGGCCAATACCAAACGCTTGCCCGTGGTGCTTGAGTACCTGGCTGAGGTCGCGCCGTGAACACAGAACTGCGCTCAATGCTACTCGGCCGATGGCGCTTGGATCAGGGCGACAAAGGCGCAGTGGAAAGGTATGGAAACACCCGACTGGAGTTCCGGGAGGACGGTACGCTGCTCTACACGATCGTGGGTTCTCAGAAAGACGAGATAGCGGTTCTTCGCTTCCGCGTTGAGGGCAACGTGCTGGTTACCGATCAGCCATCCGCACCGAGAGAAGAGCGAACGCAATTTGACATCGGTGCTGACGATCGGCTTTTTTTAAACGACGATCAAGGCGGTGCGCACTACCTGCGCGTCTTAGCTGAGACGGATGTGTGACTCGCAGCGAGCGGCCGGTGGAAAGCTAGTGGCGATCCGTCCG
>CAZFTZ010000345.1:0-19039 GCA_964521875.1 uncultured Cellulomonas sp.
ACGCCCGGCCCGGGCGGCTGGCGCCGGTCGGCCGGTACGTCGACGCGGCGCTCGGCGGGCTCGTCGGACGCCGCCCGGTGGCCCGCCGCGTGCTCGCGCCGGCCTTCGCCGACCAGGGGTCGTGGCCCGACTCCGTGGTGCTGGCGCACAACGTGCCGCAGGCGGTCGGGCTGGTCGACGCGCGCCGCCACGCGCCGGTGCTGTACGCGCACAACGACCTGCTGCGCTCGTACTCGCCGCGCGAGGCCGCGTCGGCGCTCGGCGCCGCCGTGGCGGTCGTCTGCGTCAGCGACTACCTGGCGGGCGTCACCCGGGACCGGCTGCCGGCGTCGCTGCGCGGCCGGGTGCGCGTGGTGCGCAACGGCGTCGACACCGCGTTCTTCGCCGCGCCGGCCCGGCCCGACGACGGCGTGCTGTCCGTCGTCTTCGTCGGGCGGACCATCCCGGACAAGGGCGCCGACGTGCTGGTGGACGCGGTGGCGCGGCTGGCGCGTGACGACGTGCGGCTGGACGTCGTCGGCGGCGCAGGGTTCGCACCGGACGCGCCGCTGACGGCCTACGAGGAGGACCTGCGCCGTCACGCGGCTCCTGCCGGTGACCGCATCCGGTTCCACCCGTTCGTCGCGCGGCCCGGCCTGCCCGGGCTGCTCGCGGCGGCCGACGTCGCGGTGGTGCCGTCGCGCTGGCCGGACCCGTGCCCACTGACGGTCCTCGAGGGGATGGCCGCGGGGGCAGCGTTGGTCGCCTCGCGCGTCGGTGGCATCCCGGAGCTCGTCGGGGACGCCGGTGCGCTGGTGCCTCCGGGCGACCCGGACGCGCTGGCCGCGGCGCTGGAGGCGCTCGCCGACGACGCGGCGCTGCTGCGCCGCCGGCAGCAGGAGTCCAGGGAACGGGCGGAGGCGCGGGACTGGGGCGCGGTCCATCGCGAGCTCGTCACGGCCCTCGCCTGACGGCTCGGCGGGCTAGTCCGCCGGAGCCACCCGCGTCCAGAGCGTCAACGCGGTCTCGCCCGGGCGCGTCGACGGGACGACGACCTCCGGGGTGAACTCGGCGAGGAACCGCTCGCGGGTGCCCGGGCCGAACCACCAGCCGTCGTCGGTCGACGCAAAGGGCTGGTCGGCCGGGCCCGTCGGCAGGACGACGCCGTCCGCCTGTCCCACCTCGGCCCAGGCCAGGGCCTCGACCGCCGGGTTGGTCAACCAGACCTCGGAGTCGTCACGAGCCCCGTCCGGGTGCATCAGCCCGACGCCGTAGTAGTCCACGAACACGTCGCAGCCGCGCTCGGCGTCGGGCGTCGCGGCGTCGGCGACGACGACCAGCCCGGCCCAGCCCCACACGCACTGGCGCTCGGCCGCCCAGCTGACGAGCGGTGCGCGCGAGTAGCGCAGCACGCCCGCGTTGTGCACCGACCCGACCGCGCACACGGCGAGCACCACGACCGTCGCCGCGGCGGCTGCCCATCGCGCCGCCCCCCGCGCCGCGCGACCGACCGCCCAGCCGACGACGAGCGAGGCCGGTGCGAGGACCCACGCGACGTAGTGGTCGTAGAACGAGGGCGCCGCCAGCAGCAGCGCACCGTGCGCGAGCGCCAGCACGCCCCAGAGCACCGGCTCGCCCCACGTCCGGGGCGTCCGGCGCGTCCGCGCCGCGCGGACGAGCGGGAGGAGGCAGGCGACCGCCAGCAGCACGCCGGCGAGCACGAACGCCGCGCCGGGCATCCGCTCCTGCAGCTTCGGCAGCGCCACCACCGGGCTCGCCTGCGCGAGCCGGTCGGCGATCGAGCCCGCCGTCGAGGCCCGCCCGAGCTGGTGAACGACGACCATCTGCCACATCGGCCCAGGAGCCGCGACGAAGAACGGCAGCACGACCAGCGCTGCCGCACCTGCGGCGGCCCCCGCCAGCCGCCCTGCCGCCCGCCAGCTGCGGGTCGACGCCAGCCACGCCACGAGCAGGACGACGTCGAGGACGGCCCATGCCTTCGTCGCCACCGCGACACCCAGCAGGACGCCGGCGAGCAGCTCGCGGCGTGCCCCCCGCCCGCGCAGCAGCAGGAGTGCACCGAGCAGGGCGGCGTTGAGCAGGGGCTCGAGGAACACGGTGCGCTCGGTGACGACCACCGTGCTCCAGGTGGCGTACAGGCCGGCGCCCGCGACGACCGCCCATCGGCCGCGGTCGCGCAGCAGCAGGCCTACCATCAACGTGCTGGCCGCGCCGAGCAGGCACATGACGATCCGGCCGGTCGCCATCGCGGTGCCGTCGCCGACCCAGTCGGCCAGCCCCGCCAGCGGGATCAGGCCCACGACGACGGCCGGGGGGTGCATGAAGACGAAGTCGCGGTACGGCAGGTCGCCGTGCAGCAGCCGGACGGCGGCGTCGTACATGATCCCGTCGTCGTCGTGCCGCGAGGCGGTCAGCTCGCCCGGCGCGAGGAACGGTGCGAGCCGGACGACGAGAGCGAGCGCCGCCACCGCGACGGCGAGCAGCGCCGGAGCGCGGTCCGTCCGCACCCTGGTGTCGCTCACCGCGATGTCGACCGACGCCACGACGTCCCCGTTTCCCGGCCGGGCGTCCCGGCGCGGGCTCATGGTAAGGACATCCTTGCCGAAGTCGGATGGGTGAACTTCGCGCGCTCCACAGGTCCGTCGTGCACCATGGGCCAATGGGACGAACCGGGCGAAACGTCCTCGGGCCGTGCCGGGGCCGCCGCGCCGCGGCTCTGGGGGCAGTCGCGGTGGTGCTCACGCTCGCGGCGTGCACCGCCGGCCCCGATCCGCAGCCGACGACGAGCACGCCGCAGATCACCACACCGACGACGACGTCCGCGGCACCGACGACGACCCCGCCACCACCACCCACCACGAGCGCACCGCCGCCTGCCACCGCAGCCGCGACACCGGTCGGCCTGCTGCCCGGCCGCACGCTCACCTGGTCGGCGGAGTTCGACGGGCCGGCCGGCGGCGCGCTGCCGGAGGGCGACTGGGACGTCGCCGACGGCGGAGGCGGCTTCGGCAACAACGAGCTCGAGGTCTACACGCCCCGCCCACAGAACGTCTCGACCACCGGCTGGGGCACACTGGCGCTCACCGCGCTGGCCGAGCAGGCCAGCGGCGACGACGGCACCACCGGCGCGTACACGTCCGGACGCATCCAGACCGTCCCCGCGTTCCTCTACGGACACATCGAGGCGCGGATCAAGGTGCCCGCCGGCTCCGGCCTGTGGCCGGCGTTCTGGGCCATCGGGCAGTACTCGGACGGTGTCGAGTGGCCTGCCGTCGGCGAGTTCGACGTGATGGAGACGACGAACAAGGCCACCGGCCTCTCGGCGAACGTCCACGGGCCGGACGGCAACGGCGACCCGTACCAGGTCCGCGCCGACCAGCCGATCGACGGCTCGCTCGCCGCCGACTGGCACGTGTACTCCGTCGACTGGACGCAGGACGACCTGTCGTTCGCGATCGACGGCAACGAGTTCCACAGCGTCGACCGCGCCGACCTGCAGCCCGGCCAGCAGTGGGTGTTCGACCACCCGTTCAACCTGGTGCTCGACCTCGCCGTCGGCGGCGACTGGCCGGGCACCCCGGAGGGCGACTCGGCGTTCCCGGCGACGATGCAGGTCGACTGGGTGCGGGTGTACGACTCCCAGATGTCACGGCCCTGAGCCTCGCGCCCGCGACCGCGACCGTTACCGTGCTGCCGTGACCGCGACCCCCGGCCGCGCCGGCGAGCCGACGCTCAGCGTCGTCATCGCCGCCTTCGACGCGCAGCCGACACTGCCGGACCAGCTCGCCGCGCTGGCACGGCAGGACGCCGACGTGCCGTGGGAGGTCGTCGTCGCCGACAACGGCTCCGCCGACGGCACCCGCGACATGGTGGCACGCCTCGCGGCGACGACGCCCCGGCTGCGCCTGGTCGACGCCTCCGCCCGGCGGGGCCCCGCCGCGGCGCGCAACGCCGGCGCTCGCGCCTCGACCGCTCCGCTGCTCGCGTTCTGCGACGCCGACGACGTCGTCGCCGACGGTTGGGTCGCCGCGATGGCCGCCGCGCTGGACCGGGCCGAGGTCGTCGTCGGCCGCTCCCGGCGCCCGGAGTACAACTCCCGCCCTGACGAGCCCGAGTACTTCACGTGGGGGCTGTACCGCGTCCCGTTCTTCCCCTACCTCGAGGCCGGCAACGCGGGGAACCTCGCAGTGCGGCGCGAGGCGTTCGACGAGGTCGGCGGGTTCGACGAACGGCTGCGCACCGGCGAGGACCTCGACCTGTGCTGGCGGCTCCAGCTCGCCGGGCACCGGATCGCCGAGGAGCCGGCGGCCGTCGTCACGTTCCGCAACCGGCCCACGCTGCGCGCGACGGTCGTCCAGACCTACGCCTACGGCGCCGGGAACCGGGCCCTGGTGCACAAGTACGCGCGGGTCGCGGCGGCGTTCGCCGCCGGTCCGCTGCCCGACGAGGGCGACGATCGGGACGAGCCCGACGACGCGCCGGCCGCCGACGGACCGACACCGCAGCCGGACGTGCCGGTCTCGTCGTCCCCCGGGCTCGTCGGACGCGCGTGGCGCAAGATCACCCGGCTGCGCCGACCCTCGGACCTCACCACCGTCACCCGGTCGGTCGCCACCTGGGCAGGTTTCCGGTTCGGCCGGCTCGACCCGTCGATCGGGCAGCTCGAGCCACCGGCGCGGCTGCCGTCGAGGTGGTCGTCGTGACCGGCCCGGCGATCTCCGTCGTCATCGCCGCGTACGACGCCGCTGGCACGCTCGGTGAGCAGCTGGCCGCCCTCGCCCGGCACCGGCCGCCGTTCGAGTTCGAGGTGCTCGTCTGCGACAACGGCTCGACCGACGCGACCGCGGACGTCGCGACCTCGTGGGCCGACCGCCTGCCGGTGCGGGTCGTCGACGCCTCCGCGCGGCGCGGCGCGGCCGCCGCCCGGAACATCGGCGTCGGTGCCGCCCGGGCGCCGTTGCTCGCGTTCTGCGACGCCGACGACGTGGTGGCCGAGGACTGGCTCGTCGCGGCGCACGACGCCCTGCTCACCGACGAGGTCGTCGCCCTGGGCGCTCGGTTCCGCGCCGCCCACTCGACGCGCAGCCGGCCGGAGCACTCGCTGGTGACCACGCACACGGTGCCGTTCCTGCCGCAGCTGCCGATCGTCGGTGCCGGCCACCTGGCGATCCGCACCGGGCTGTTCCGCGCCATGGGCGGGTTCGACGAGACGTTCCGCACCGGCGAGGACGTCGACCTGTCGTGGCGGCTGCAGCTCGCGGGCCACCGGCCGGTGCCGCACCCGGAGGCGGTGGTCGACGTCCGCGAGCGGAGCGGGGTGCGGGCCGTGTTCCGGCAGGCGCGGGCGAGGGCGCTCGGCGACCTGCAGCTGCAGCACCGGTACGCGAACGTGATCCGCGCGCTGGCGCCCGTGCCGTCGTCCCAGACCCCGGTGACGGCGCCGTCGCCTGCCGCGACGCCCGGCACGACCGTCTCCCCCGGTGCGGCTGCCGGCCGCGTCCGCGCCTCGGCCGTCCGGGTGCTGCGCTCGCTGCGCACGCCCGCGGACGCGGCCCAGCTCGTCGAGCGCACGTGGTCACGGGCGTCGGTGCGCCTCGCGACCGCCGCGGGCACCGCCTGGGCGCGACGGTTCGGCCGGGTGGACCGCAGCAGGCCGCCGCTGGACGCGTCCGTCGCCGACGCTTACCTGCGCGGGGTCGCCACGCCGGACTGACGGCGGGCGGTCGCCGGCCGGCTACTGCCAGGCGATGTCGCGCGAGAAGCTGCGCACCGGCTGGTAGAGCTGCGACAGGTCGGCGATGCTGCGCACCTGGTAGCCCTGCCGGTCCGTCGCGTCGAGGAACCGCGACAGCACCTCGGCGCGGTCGAAGTGCGGCAGCTCCTCGCCCGGCTGCAGCGTCTCCGGGTCGGCGCGGTCGTCGTGCATCAGCGCGATGCCGCCGGGGAACACGCCCTCGACCGCCCGCTCGGCGATGGCTGCCTCGTCGCGGTGGATCCAGTCCACGGCGTCCGACGTCCAGATGACGTACTCCAGGCCGAGCGACCAGACGGCGAGCGCCTGGGGCGGGGTGATCTCGCCGTACGGCGGCCGGAAACGCCGCACGCGCGCCCCCGACAGGGCCTCGAGGCGCCGCCGCCCGTCGCGGATCGCGGTGTACACCTCGCGCACCGGCAGCTTGGGCAGGAACCGGTGGTCGTTGCCGTGCAGGGCTAGCTCATGCCCCTCGGCGACGATGCGCCGGACGATCTCCGGGTGCGCGGCCGCCCTGGGCGTCATGACGAAGAAGGTCGCGGTCGCTCCGCGCTCGGCGAGCACGTCGAGGATCGCCGGGGTCTGCTCCGGGTTCGGACCGTCGTCGTACGTCAGCCCGACGACGAGGTCGTGGGTGTTGAAGCAGAACGTGCCGAGCGCGCGCGACGCGAACCGCGGCACCATCCCGCGGGCGTCCGCGAGCGCTGCGAACTCGCCGACCGGGCGCGGCTTCTGCGCGATGTGCCGGCGGCGCACGACGATCGGGCGGGGGGCGGTCATGACGGCCGTCCCTCGGCATGGCGGTGACGCACCGTGTCTCCCCTCGTCGTCCGGCGTCCGGTGCTGGGTGAACTCTGTGCCCGGTCAGGGTAGCGGCGGTGGGGCCGTCGCTACCATGCCCGCGTGGACAGGGACAGATCAGACCATATCGGGCACGTGCTGGTCACCGGCGGCGCCGGCTTCATCGGCACCGCCCTGTGCCGCGCCCTGGTGGCGCAGGGCGCCCAGGTGACCGCGGTCGACAACCTGCACCCGCAGGTCCATCCGTCCGGTCGCTGGCCGGACGACCATCCCGGCGGGGTGATGCGGGTGACGGCCGACGTCACCGACGCGGATGCCTGGCCGGGGATCCTCGAGACGGCCGCCCCCGACGTCGTGGTCCACCTCGCGGCCGAGACCGGCACCGGGCAGTCGCTGCTGGAGTCCAGCCGGCATGCCTCCGTCAACGTGCTGGGAACCGCGCGGATGGTCGACGCGCTGGCGCGGTCCGGCCGGCTGCCGTCGCAGGTCGTGCTCGCCTCGTCGCGCGCGGTGTACGGCGAGGGCCGCTGGGCCGCCTCGTCGGGCCTGGAGTTCTACCCGCCGTCGCGTGACGCCGGCCAGCTCGGCCGCGGCCAGTGGGACCCGGTCGCACCGGACGGCAGTGGTGGCGCCCGGCCCCTGCCGCACCGGGGTGCGACCACCGAGCCGCGGCCGTCGAGCGTCTACGCGGCGACCAAGCTGGCGCAGGAGCACCTGCTTCGCGCGTGGTGCGACGCGATGGGGCCCCGGCTGGCGGTCTTCCGGTTCCAGAACGTCTACGGTCCCGGCCAGGCGCCCTGGAACCCGTACACCGGCATCGTCACGCTGTTCGTGCGGCTCGGCCTCGCCGGCCGGACGGCCAGCGTGTACGAGGACGGCGCGATCCTGCGGGACTTCGTCTACGTCACGGACGTCGTCGACGCGGTCGTCGCGGCGATCCGGGCGGATGCCGTGCCCCGCACGGCGATCGACGTCGGCTCCGGCCGCCCGACGACCCTGCTCGAGGTCGCCCGGCTGGTCGCCCGGCTCACCGGGGCGCCGGAGCCGAAGGTCACCGGCGAGTTCCGCGCCGGCGACGTGCGCGCTGCGGCCGCCGACCTCACCGACGCCGGGCACTACCTGGGGTACGCCCCCCGCGTCGGGCTGGAGCAGGGGCTGCGCGACGTCGTGGCCTGGATCCGCGCCGTCGATGCCTGAGCCGAGGAGTCCCGTGCCGAACCTGACACTGCTGCACAACCACTTCGAGCAGGAACACCTGGGCAAGGACGTGTTCCTGGTGCCGTTGACGATCGGCCGGCTCTACGGCTGGGACGTCGTCGTGGCGCACCCGCGGACGACGACGAACGAGGCTCTGCCGCGCGAGATCCGGGGCGCCCGGCGGGTACCGCTCGGCAGCACGCCGATGTCCGTCCAGGAGGGGATGTCCGGCCACTGGTGGCTGTACGTCCGCTACATCCTGACGCACGCCCGGCAGATGGACGCGCTGATGATGTTCCACCTGGTCGGCGCGCACCTGTTCTGGGGCGTGCTCTACAAGGCGCTCAACCCGCGCGGGAGGCTGTACGTCAAGGTCGACGGCTGGACGTGGTCCGTGCTGCAGTGGCTGCCGGCGAGGCCCCGGTCGCCGCGCGTCTGGCTGCTCAAGAAGCTCGCCGACCGGTTCGTCGACCGGGTCGACCTGCTGACGGTCGAGGCTCACGAGACGGTCGGGCAGATCGCCGGCCACCCGGTGTGGGGCGCCCGGCTGCGTGACAAGGTGCGCTGGCTGCCCAACCGGTTCGACTCCGAGCTGTTCGACACGATGGCGATGCCGCGCCGTGACCTGGCGGCCAAGGAGAGGCTCGTCATCACCGTCGGCCGGCTCGGTGACCACGCGAAGAACACCGAGCTGCTGCTCGCGGCGCTGGAGCGGCTGCGCTGGGCACCCGAGTGGAAGGTGGCGCTGGTCGGTGGGCTGGAGCCCGGCTTCCGGGCGACGGTGGACGCGTGGTTCGAGCGGAACCCGCACCTCGTCGAGCGGGTGAGCCTCCCGGGCGCCTTCTACGACAAGGGCGAGCTGTGGCAGTGGTACGACCGCGCGCGCGTCTTCGTCCTCACCAGCCGATCGGAGTCGTACGCGAACGTGTTCCTCGAGGCCGCCAACTTCCGGAACCACATCGTCTCGACCCCGGTGTCCGGCGCAGCCGACGTCATCACCGAGCTGGACGGCTACGGCGAGCTGGTGGCGCAGGAGGACGTCACCTACCTGACGCAGACGCTGGAGAAGGTGATGGCCGACGGGTACCTGGAGTCGCAGTACCCGCGGGTCCGGTGGGACCGGGTGGACGTCAGCTGGGAGCGCGGCATCCGCGACGCGATGGGTGACTTCTGGACGGTCCCCTGACCGTCCCCCGGACCCCGCTCAGCGCGTCGCGTCGGAGTGCAGCCCGGCACGCTCGCCGAGCCGCCACGCCGCGTCGCCGGGGTGCCCTCGCAGCACCGAGCGCACCGTGCGGTAGACCAGCTCGCCGGTGCCGCGCGCGGTGACCACCGGCGCCGTGCCCTGCTCGTCCCAGTACCGCGTCGCCAGCACGGCGTACTTGCGTCGCAGCTGGCGGCCGCCGATGCCGTACGCCCGCGCCTGCCGGTAGATCGACCGCAGCCCGGCACGCCTGCGCACCCTCACCACGGCGTCCGGCCGCACGACGAGCGCCAACCCGGCGAGCTGCACTCGCCAGCAGAAGTCGACGTCCTCGGCGGTCCCGAGCTCCTCGTCGAAGCCACCGACCTGCGCGAACGCCGCCGCGCTCACCGCCATGTCGTTCGTCGCGCCGGCCGGGTACTGCGGCCACCACGGCATCGAGATCGGCGGCTGCGTCAGCCAGCTGACGGTCGGCCCGCGGCCGTCGTCGAGCGGTTCGACGTTCCCGACGACGAGCGGCGCCTGCTCCAGCCCCGCCCGCAGCGCCGCCAGCCAGCCGTCCGTCACCTCGTCGTCCGCGTCGCAGAACGCCAGGAACCTGCCTCGTGCTCGTGCCGCGCCCGCGTTGCGCGCCGCACCGGCGCCCCGCCGGTCGGTCACCTCGAGCACGGCCAGGCCCGGCAGCCGGTCCGCCCACTCCCGTGCGACGCCCATCGTGGCGTCCGTCGAGCCGTTGTCGGCGACGATGACCTCCCATGCGAAGGGCACGTCCTGGCGAGCGAGCGCGGCGAGCTGCACGGCGAGGGTCTCGGCCGCGTTGTACGCGGGCACGACGACGGAGATCTCGGGCGTCATGCCAGCCGCCCCCTCGTCCGGCCCAGCCGGCGGCCGGTGCGCGCCGCCGCGAACGTCAGGTCCACCGGCGCCCGGCCGTGCGCCATCCGGTCCAGCGCCCGACGAGCGCGCGACCCTCGCGACGCGACGACCGGCGGTGCCGGGTCAACGACCGGGCCCGACGACCTGGCCGTGGGCTCGTCGGGCAGCGGAGGGCCGGGACGACCGGCCGGCACCGCCGTGGAACGCCCGACGAGCCCCGGGTGCTTGCGCATCAGTGCGGCGTCGCCGAGGCCGTACCCGTAGAACTGCCGGAGCACGGCGACCAGCCCCGTGCGGCGCCGGACGTCGACGACCGCCCGCGGCTCGCCGGCCAGCCGGTACCCCGCGAGCTGGACCCGCCAGCACAGGTCGACGTCCTCGCCGGTGCGCAGCGTCTCGTCGAAGCCGCCGAGCTCGTCGAACACCGCCCTGCGCACCCCGAGGTTGTTGCTGCTGGCGGCCGGCAGCCCGGGCGCGTAGGGCACGGTGAACAGCGGGTCCGTCCAGTCGTCCGGACCGAACGGCTCGGCGTTGAGGCGGTCGTACCGGCGGGCGCCGGCGACGGCCTCGGCATCGGCGAGGGCCTCCGCCATCGCGGCGAGCCAGCCGTCGGCGACCTCGTCGTCCGCGTCGCAGAACAGCAGCAGCCCGCCGGCGGCGGCCGCGGCGCCCGCGTTGCGCGCGGCGGCCGCCCCGCGCCGCCCCGACGCGTCGATGATCCGCAGCCCGGGCAGCGCGTCCTTCCAGCCGCGTGCCACCGCGAGCGTGCCGTCCGACGACCCGTTGTCGCAGACGAGCACCTCCCAGCCGAAGTCGACGTCCTGGCGCGCGAGCGCCGCGAGCTGCCCGCCGAGGGTCGCAGCCGCGTCCCGGGCCGGAACCACCACGCTGACGCGTGGCGCGCTCACCGGGCGCCGCCCAGCCGGGCGGTGAGCCACCACACGGGTGCCAGCGGTGCGAACCGCACCGCCCAGGCGACCTCGCCGAACGCCGCCCCGAGCCGGCCGGCCCGCAGTGTCGTACGCGCCGCGCGGGCGGCGCTCCAGGCGGCGAACCGGTCGTTGGCGCGGCCGCGCTCCCGGTAGGCCGCCACCAGGTCCGGGCGACCGTCGCGCACGGCATCGGCGCGGTGCGCCGCGAGCACCTGCCGGATCGCCGCGGCGAGCGCACGGTGCGACCGGGTGGTGTTGGACGCGTGGTAGCGGTAGTCGACCAGCACGTCTGCGACGAAGGCGCACCGCCCCGCCGCCGCCACCGTCAGGACGAGGTCGAGGTCCTCCGCCTGCCGGTAGCCGGTCGAGAACCCCCCGGCCTTCTCGAAGGCGTCCCGTCGCACGACGAGGTTCGGCAGCAGGATCCATCCCGAGTGCCGCACCACGTCGGCCTCGTCGGCCACCGGCCCCTGGTCGGCCGCGACCAGCTCACGCCCGGCGGCGTCGATCGTCCGCATCCCGCAGTAGCCGAGCACGACGTCGGGGTCCGCCATCGCGGCGACCTGCCGGGCGAGCCGCTCGGGGCACCAGCGGTCGTCGTCGTCGAGGAAGGCGAGCAGCTCGCCGGTGGTCTCCGCCACGCCCCGGTTGCGGGCGGCAGAGACTCCCGCGGGAGCGGTCCGCACCAGCCGGACTGCGGGGAATCCCTCGACGACCCGCGCGAGCGCCGCCGGGTCCGGCGACCCGTCGTCGACCACGACGACCTCGACCCGCGGGTGGCTCTGCGCGGCGACCGATCCCAGTGCCTCGGCCAGGAAGGGGCCGCCCCGGTTGGTCGCGACGACGACGCTGACGAGCGGCACCGCACCGGTGGGTGTGGGCACGGCGGCCTCCCCCGGGGATCGCTGGGCTCGTCACCGCCGAGAGTAACCGGCGCCGGTCACCCGGCCCCCGTCCGGCGCAGGCGAAATGTCCCGGGTCCGACCAGATTCACCCGGTTCGGCGTGGCGCCGCCACGACGACGGCCGGGTCGAGTTGCGGCACGGTCCGGTCCACGCGGGCGAAACGGCGGCCGCACCACCGCCCGAACAGCTGCGCCAGCTCCGCGGCGTAGCCCGGGTGGCGCAACCGGTACACCTGGGCCGCGACGTGCCGCACCCGGCCGGCCACCGCCCGCAGTGTCCACGGCGTCCGCGCCCGCGCCTCGTCCGGGTGCGGACCGCCGGCCGCGGCGATGACCCGCCGGTAGCGGAACGCGAGCTGCCGCGCGCCGCGGCCGTAGCCGTACGACTGCCGGAAGGCGGCGCGCAGCCCGGTGCGCAGCCGCACGTGCACCACGGCGTCGGCGCACCACGCGAGCCGGTGACCGGCGAGCTGCGCGCGCCACACGAAGTCGATGTCCTCGGCCGTCGGCAGCGACTCCTCGAAACCGCCGAGCTCGCGGAACACCGCCGTCCGCACCCCGAGGTAGCCCGCCCCGCAGGACGGCATCGCCGGCCACACCGGCAGCCGGTAGACCGACGGCGGCAGGAGCTCGGTCGCCGGGTTCGCCGGGTCGAGCATCGCGATCTCCACCTGGCCGGCGACCAGCTCCTCGTCCGCGAGCGCCGCGTGCATCGCCGACAGCCAGCCGGGCGCCACCACGTCGTCGGAGTCGCAGAACGCCAGCAGGTCGGCCCGTGCCCGGCGGGCCCCGACGTTGCGCGCCGCGGCCGGCCCACGCCGGGCCGAGGCATCCACCAGCTGCAGGCCGGGGATCCTGTCCTGCCACGACAGCGCGAGCGCGCGGGTGCCGTCCGACGACCCGTTGTCGCAGACCAGCACCTCGAACGGCACGGCGCCCTGCTGGGCGGCCAGCGCCGCGAGCTGCTCGCCGAGTGTCGCCTCGGCGTCGTAGGCCGCGACGACGACGCTCACCGCGGGGTGTGCGGCGCTCATGCCGGGAACCGGGCGGCCGCCTTCGCCCGCTTCTCCACGGCGAACCACGACCCGACGGCGAACGGAGCCGTCACCACGATCGCGAGCGCGGCGAACCACCACGGCCCCAGGGCGGCGGCGCCGAGCAGCACCAGCATCTGCTGCACCGGGTAGCCGTAGATGTAGACGCCGTAGGAGACGTCGTTCACCGCGCCCCAGCGCACCGGCAGCCGGGCCCCCAGCCACAGCAGCAGGTAGGCGAACGGCAGCGCATCGACCACCTCGCCCCACCCGAAGTCGACGAAGGCCGCGAACACCACCACGGCGGCGAGCGCGAGGAACGGCGACAGCGTCAGCCGGTCCCGCGCGAAGTAGAGCGCCATGCCGACGAGGAAGTAGGTGCCGAGGCGCAGCACCGCGCCGAGGTCGTCGACCGGCGCGGCACCGTCGACGACCGTGAACAGCCACACCACCGAGAAGGCGCCGAACAGCAGGCTGCAGGTCAGCACCGCCCGCGAGCGCAACGGCCGCAGCGCCAGCAGCAGCCCGGTGGCGACGTAGGCGAGGAACTCGAACGGCAGCGTCCACTGCGACTCGTTCCACACCCCCGCATCCGGGACGGTCTGCAACGTGCCCGCGATGCTCGACTGGCCTTCCGTCAGCGCGAGGTTGCGCAGCACGTACGTCGCCTCGCTCTGGGCGTCGACGTGCGTGTGCGCGATCACACCCGCCAGCAGGGCGAACACGCCGCCCACCACCAGCAGCTGCACCCAGAAGCCGGGGAAGATCCGCACCGCGCGGTTCCACAGGTACTTCGGCAGCGGCAGCCGCATCCGGCTGTCGGCCACGAGGAACCCGGACAGCGCGAAGAACCCGTTCACCGCCCAGTCGCCGAGCCGCGGGGTCCAGGACGGCATCCGGGCCGTGAGGCCGGTCGCCGCACCGGTGTGGGCGACGATCACCGCGGTCGCGAGCACCAGCCGGACGAAGTTCAGCGCGTTGTCGTGGGACCCCAGGCCGGAGCCCAGGGTGCGCGGCAGCGGCGGGCGCGCGACCTCGGGGATCGCCACCTCTGCCTCGACCACGAGTGCTCTCCTCTTCGACGACTCCGGGAGGACGACGCGCACGACGCTACGGCACGCCTCCCGCACAGACCGGGTGAAAGTGCGCGAATCACCCCGCGCGGGACGGCCAAGACCACCCTCTGCCGCCGGGGTGAAATCGCCTCATCACCGACATTCGGCACGATCCGCCAGCGACAATCGACGCCATGATGGTGCTGCGCGTCTCGCACAGCGCGGTCGTCGACGCGTGGCGCGACCGCGAGCGTGAGCTGCGCGCCCTCGGCTTCGACGTGCGCACGGTGTCGGCGCGCTCCTGGGACGAGGGCGGCCGCCGGGTCACCCTCGACCCGCGGGCCGACGAGCCGGTCGTCGGGGTGCGCACCTGGGGCTCGCACCCCGCACTGTTCGCCTACTCCCCCATCGGTCTGTGGCGCGCGCTGCGCGCCCAGCCGTGGGACGTCCTCGACCTCCACGAGGAGCCGTACGCGCTGGCCACCGCCGAGATCCTGCTCCTGGCGCGGCTGGCCGGTCGTGGCCGCCGGCCGTACCTCGTCTACAGCGCGCAGAACATCGCCAAGAAGCACCCCTGGCCGTTCCGCTGGTTCGAGCGACGGGTGCTGCGCGGCGCCGCCGGCCTGGTCGCCTGCAACCCCGAGGCCGGCCGGATCGCCCGCCGCCGCGGGCTGCGCGGGCGGCTGGCGGTCATCCCGCTCGGCGTCGACCGGGCTCGCTTCCCCGCGGACCCGCGGCACGACGACGAACGGCCGCGCGACGGCGTCACGGTCGGGTACGCCGGCCGGCTGACCGCCGCCAAGGGCGTCGACACCCTGATCCACGCGATCGGCGCCGACCGGCGGATGCGGCTGCGCGTCGCCGGCGACGGCCCGGAGCGCGCGGCGCTCGCCGAGCTGGCCGACCAGGTCGGTGCCCGCGTCGAGTTCGTCGGCGCCCTGCCCACCCACGACCTCGCCGAGTTCTACCGCTCGCTCGACGTGCTCGCGGTGCCGTCACGGACCACCCCGACGTGGGTGGAGCAGTTCGGCCGCGTCGCGGTGGAGGCGATGTCCGCGGGCGTCCCGGTGGTGGCGTCCGACTCCGGCGCCCTGCCGGACGTCGTCGGCGGCGCCGGGCTGCTGGTCCCGGAGGGCGACGTCGGCGCGTGGCGCAAGGCGCTGGTCCGGGTCGGCACGGACCGGGCGCTGGCGGCCAGGCTGCGGGAGGCGGGCTTCGACCGGGCCGACGACTGCACGTGGGAGCGCGTGGCGCTGCAGTACGGAGCCGTGTACGACGAGGTCGGCGGCCCGCCGCCGAAGCCGGCCCCGCCCGAGGTGGTGCTGGTCGCGTTCCACACCCCCGAGCTGGTGCGCGCCGCGCTGGAGCCGCTGGCCGGCGCACTCGCGGTCACCGTGGTCGACAACTCGTCGTCCCCGGCGGTGCGGCAGGTGGCCGACGACCTCGGCGTCCGCTACCTCGACCCCGGCCGCAACGGAGGCTTCGCGGCCGGCGTCAACCACGCGCTGCGCCGCCGCGCGACGCCGGGCTCCGACGTGCTGCTGCTCAACCCGGACGCGAAGATCGCGCTCGAGGACGTCGCCGGGCTGCAGGCGGCGCTGCACGCCCGGCCGGACCTGGCCAGCGTCGGCCCGACGCAGGAGGACGGCGACGGCAACCCGGCCCGGGTGTTCTGGCCGTTCCTCACGCCCGGACGCGCCTGGCTCGACGCGGTCGGCCTCGGTCGGCTGCCGTCCCGGCACGGCTACGTCGTCGGCTCGGTGCTGCTGCTGCGCGCCGAGGCGCTCGAGGGCGTCGGCGAGCTGGACGAGCGCTACTTCCTCTACGCCGAGGAGACCGACTGGGCGTACCGCGCGGTCAGGCTCGGCTGGCGCCACGCAGTGGCCGACGAGGTCCACGCCACCCACCTCGGCGGCGCGACGAGCGGCAGCGGCCGGGAGCGGACGGTGCACTTCCACGCCTCGCAGGAGCGCTACCTGCGCAAGCACTACGGCGCCCTCGGGTGGGCAGTCGCCCGTGCCGCGGTCGTCGCGGGCGCCGGCGCGCGGATGCTGGTGCACCGCGGTGAGCGCCGCGCGGCGGAAGCGCGCCGCGCACGGCTGCACTGGGCGGGCCCGGCCAGGGTCGAGCAGGAGTGGTTCGACAGCCGGCTGCGGCTGCGCCACGACGCGGAGCCGGGAGCGTGACGGCTCACCGCGCGTCGCTCGCCGACTCGGCCACGCGTCTGATCGACCGCGCCGCGGCGTGGATGCGGCGCCGGCAGTGGCTCCCCGACCGAGCGGACGTCGCCGCCGCCGTCGAGAACGACGGCACCCTGCGCATCGCGGCGGCGGGGATCGCCCTGCTCGGGCTCGGCGCCGTGCTCGTCGCGCTCGGCGTGGTGCTGCCGGAGCACGTCACCGTTGCCCTGGTCGTCGCCGGCGGGCTGCTCGCGCTGGGCGCGACGGCGTTCGCGCCGATGGCGGTGCCGCTGCTGGCGATGCCGTTCCTCGTCGTCGTCAACCGCATCGGCGGCGGCGGGGTCGACCTGTCGGTCAGCGACTTCGTGCTGTTCGCCACGTTCTGGATCTGCGTCCTGCTCGGCCACCGGCCCTACTCCCGGCCGATGCGGTCGCTGCTGTGGGTGACGGTGGCGTACCAGCTCGCGACGGCCTTCACCGTGCTCTGGGTGCACGACTCGGCGACGGTCACCGAGTGGTTCCACGCGTGGCTGCTGACCGCGGGCGCCGTCGTCGTCGGCTGGTCGGTCGGCCGCCGCGGCCTCGCACCGGCAGCGCTGACGCTGCTCGCGCTGTGCTGTGCCGTCATCGCCGTCGCGTCGGTCCAGACGTGGCTGGTCCAGTGGCTCCAGGGTCGCCCCGGCCCGGCCTATCCGGCCTGGCCGTTCCCGATGCACAAGAACTTCGTCGGGACCACCGTCTCGTTCGGCGCGATCCTCGCGTACGCCCGCCCCGCCTGGCTGCGCTGGCCGAGGTGGCTGTCCGTGGCGCTGTTCTGGCTGCTCACCGCGGGAGTCGCCGCCTCCGAGGCGCGGCAGGCGTACGTCGCCCTCGCGGTCGGGGTGCTCGTCGTGCTGGCCCGGCGCAGCGGCGGCGTCCGGCACTCACCGTGGATCCTGCTGCCCGTGCTCGTCGCGGTGGTCGTCGTGGTGACCCTGCTGAGGGACCAGATCCAGGAGGACAACCCGTTCAACTCCGCCTACCAGCGGCTGACGTGGTTCCAGCAGGCGATCGCCGTCTGGTCCACCAGCCCGGTGTTCGGGGTCGGGCTGCGGTGGTGGTACACCGGACGCTTCCCGTACGCGTTCCAGCCGCCGAACGCCGAGCTCGAGGTGCTGTCCTCGGCGGGCGTCGTCGGGCTGGCCGGGTTCGTCGTGCTCATGGTCGGCTCGCTCGTCGTGCTGTGGCGGTTGCGGCCCGACTACGGGACGCTCGGGTTCGCCGTCCTGCTGACGCGCTTCACCCAGGGCCAGTTCGACCTGTTCTGGGTGGCGGTGAGCGTCTCGATCCCGTACCTGATGGCGGGGCTGTGCCTCGGCGCCGCCGCGAAGGCCGACGAGTCGCCGCCACCGCTGCCGACCGGGGCCGTGGCGCACGTCCCCGTCATGGCCGCGGCGCGATGATCGTCCTCCAGATCGCCCCGGAGATCGGTGTCGGCACGGGCGTGGGCGCGGTCGCCCACGCGCTGGAGCAGCAGTGGGCCGCCCGCGGCGTCGACGTGCGCCGGTTCACGCTGGCGGATGCCGCCGGCGGCTGGCTGCCCTCCCCGGGCGGCGGCGCGGCCGGCAAGGCGGTGCTCGCGCTGCGGGTGGTGTGGTTCTCCACCGTCGGCACGGTGCTCGCCCGGCGGGTGGTGCGCCGGCTGCCGCCCGACGCCGTGAGCATCTGCCACAACGACGCCGTCGCGGGAGACGTCTACGTCAACCACGGCATCCTCCAGGTGGCGATGCACGCGCGCGGGCGCTACCTGCTGCGGATGGCGCGCAACCCGATGCACCTGTTCATCGCGCTGCGGGACCGCGCGCGGTACCGGGGCCGGGCGCACCGGGTCGTCGTCAACCTCGTGGACGACGAGGTCGCCGCGCTGCGCGCCACCTACCCGGGGCTGCGGCCACGGCCGGTCGTCATCGGCAACGGCGTGGACGTCGAGCGGTACCGGCCACCGACTGCGCAGGAGCGGGCGGCCGCCCGGGCCGGTCTCGGCCTGGCCGACGACGTGACGGCGCTCGTGTTCGTCGGGCACGAGTTCGCGCGCAAGGGCCTGCCCGTCGTGATCGAGGCGCTGGAACGGCTGCCCGACGAGGTCCACCTCGTGGTGGTCGGCGGCACGCCCGACATGGTCGAGGCGGCCGGGCGGGACGTCGCGGCGCGCCGGCTGACCACCCGGGTGCACCTCGTCGGCCGCGCCGCGGACCCGCGGCCGTTCTTCCACGCCGGCGACGTGTTCGTGCTGCCGAGCGCCTACGAGTCGTACGGTCTCGTCGTGCTCGAGGCGCTGGCCGGCGGCCTGCCGGTGGTGGCGACACCGGTCGGCGTCGTGCCGGCGGTGGTGCGCGACGGCGAGACCGGCTACGCCGTCCCGGCCCGGCCCGACGAGGTCGCCCGGGCCGTGACCGCACTGCGCGCACTGCCCAAGGACCGGCTGGCGAAGGCTGCGCGCGCGGTCGCCGAGGAGCACTCGTGGAGCGCGGTCGCGGGCCGCTACCTCGACCTGTTCGACGAGCTGCGCAGCGAGCGGGGAGCCGCCCGGTGAGGATCGTGCACGCGATCCGCTCGAGCGGCTTCGCCGGCGTCGAGCGGCACGTGTCGCGGCTGGCTGCCGGCCAGTGCGCCGCGGGTGACGAGGTGACGGTGATCGGCGGCGACCCGGCGTCGATGGCCGCCGCGGTGGGGCAGGCCGACGTGACGCTGGTGCCCGCCGCCGACTCGGTGCCCGCCGTCGCCGCCGCGCTCCGCCGGCACGTCCCCGGTACCGATGTGGTGCACGTCCACATGACCGCCGCCGAGCTGGCCGCCACGTTGGCCGGCGCGCTCGGTCGCCGGTGGCCGCCGGTGGTCACGACCCGCCACTTCGCCGCACCGCGCGGCGGCGGGGCACTCGGCCGGCCGGTGGCGGCGGCCGCCCGCCACAGGGTCCGGACGCAGATCGCCATCAGCCGGTACGTCGCCGAGCACGTCGACGGGCCGGCGCGTGTCGTCTACCCGGGGGTGCCGCCGCCGGCGGCCGGGGGGGCGGCCGAGGCGCGCGCGCGCCCCGGGCGCGGCGGGCAGCGCCCGGAACCCCA
>CAZFTZ010000346.1:0-5729 GCA_964521875.1 uncultured Cellulomonas sp.
ACACGCGGTAGTCGCGAAGCACGAACTTGACCTGCGGTTTCGCGCGGAGCCTGGGCAGCACGAGAACGACTGTCGCCCATTGAGAGCTCATCAGCGCCGAGCCGCTGACCTGGGTACTTCATCCAAGCAGATACCCAGAACGCTTGTTCGAAGCCTACCGGACCACACGCCGCCAGCGCAACGGAAAAGACCACCTGATCAGGTGATACACGCCCAGCCCTACAGCCCGAGCCGCCGTTCCCGCGCGGCGTACGCGCGCATCGCGCGCAGGAAGTCCACCTTCCGGAAGTCCGGCCAGTAGGCCTCGCAGAAGTAGAACTCCGA
The DNA here is from genome assembly GCA_964521875.1 of uncultured Cellulomonas sp. Lineage (GTDB taxonomy): Bacteria > Actinomycetota > Actinomycetes > Actinomycetales > Cellulomonadaceae > Cellulomonas. The sequence goes on from CAZFTZ010000346.1 coordinate 325, forward strand.
GTGCGCCGACTGCCACAGCAGGAACCCGCCGAGCCGCTGCTCCCCCGACGTGCGGATGACGAGCTCCGGGTCCGGCTGACCTTTGGTGTACAGGTGGGCGGCGATGTGCTCGACGTCGAAGTCCGCGGCGATGTCGTCGAGGGAGGCGCCGTTCTCCGCCTGTTCCCGCAGGTACGAGCGCACGGCGTCGGCGATCTCGTGCCTGCCGCCGTAGCCGACGGCGACGTTGACGTGCATGCCGGTGACGTCCGCCGTCGCGGACTCGGCGGCCTTGAGCGCCTTGCGCGTGCTCTCCGGCAGCAGGTCGAGCGAGCCCATCGGTTGCAGCCGCCAGCGTCGCGTCGCGGCGAGGTCGGCGACGGCCTCCTCGATGATGCCGAGCAGCGCCGACACCTCCTGGGGGTCGCGCGCGAGGTTGTCGGTCGACAGCATCCACAGCGTGACGACCTCGACGCCGACCTCCTCGCACCAGTCGAGCAGCTCGGCGATGTGGTCGGCGCCGCGCTTGTGCCCGGACGCCGCGGACAGCCCCGCGCTGCGCGCCCATCGCCGGTTGCCGTCGAGGATCACGCCGACGTGGCGCGGCATCCCCTCGCGCGGCAGGCTCGCCAGGAGCCGGCGCTCGTAGAGGCCGTAGAGCGGATGGGGCATGACCTCACGCTAGCCCGTGAGCTCCGGCGCCAGCGCGGCGTTCCGTCCCGGTCGGGCGAGGCTTCACCAGGCCTGCACGACGAGCGGAGCGCACGAGAGCGGGCGGAGGACGAGCGGCACGCACGACGAGCGACGCGCACGACCAGCCGACCGCAGGACGAACGTTCGGCGACCACGGCGCACGGCCGCGTCGACACCGTACCTACGCTCCCGTAACCTACGTACCCGTAGGTTCTCCGGCGGAAGGCGAACGATGAGCTCGACGAACGCATCCGGCGGGGCCGTCCCCGACCCCGGGGACCTCGGCCGCGAGGTCGTCGCACGCACGACGAAGGCGGCCGCCGGGATCGTCGGGCAGGTGAAGCCGAGGCTGCGCGGCTGGATCCACGCCGGGATCTCGCCGTTCGTGCTCGCCGCGGCGATCGTCCTCGTCGCGCTCTCCCCGACGACCAGCGTGCGCTGGGCGAACGCGGTGTTCGGCCTCACCGCCGTGCTGCTGTTCTGCACCAGCGCCGTCTACCACCGGGGTCACTGGTCGCCGGGAGTCGCCGGCGTGCTGCGCCGGATGGACCACACGAACATCTTCCTCATCATCGCCGGCACCTACACGCCGCTGTCGGTGCTGCTGCTCCCCCACGCCACGGCGCGCACCCTGCTCGTCGTCGTCTGGTCCGGCGCGCTCGTCGGGCTGCTGATGCGGATCTTCTGGCTGGGCGCGCCGCGCTGGCTGTACACGCCGATCTACGTCGCGCTCGGCTGGGTGGCGGTGTGGTTCATGCCGCAGTTCGGGCGAAGTGGCGGGGCGGCCGTCCTCTGGCTCGTCATCGCCGGTGGGCTGGCCTACACGGTCGGCGCGGTGGTCTACGGCTTCAAGCGGCCGGACCCCAGCCCGCGCTGGTTCGGGTTCCACGAGATCTTCCACGCGTTGACGGTGGCGGGCTTCACCTGCCATTACCTCGCGGTCTCCCTCGCAACGTATGGAACATGCACGTTTGGGGTTTGTAGGTAGTCGACAACGGCGCGATTTGACCTCTGACCTGCGTGAACGCTGCTAGCGTCACGGTGCATGACAGACAAGCCCTTCCGTGCCAGGGCCGTGACCCCTGGATCGTTGTTCCTGGGGCCCGCACTGCTGCTGCTCGGCCTGCTCGGCACCTTCGGCGGCAGCCCGCTGGCCCTACTGCTCGCCATCGTTGGGGGCGTCGTGACCTGGCTCGGCGTCTCCACTCGCCGAAAGCGGGTGCGCGAGGCTGCCGAGTGGAACGCGGCTTACGAGGTCGACGCGCCTGAGCCGGTCGAGTAGCGGGCAGCGCGGTCCGTCTCAACAACGAAGGCGCCCCCCGTCCCCGTAGGGACGAGGGGCGTCCTCGTCTACAGCGTCAGACGTTGAGACCGAGGTACCGTCCCAGGTCGGCGCGGTGGCGCTCCTGCTCCGCCTTGATAGCCGCCTCGCGCTCCTCCCGTGCCCTGCGGACCTTCTCCGCCTCAGCGCGTGCGGCCACGTACTTCGCAGTCTCCCCACGGCGCACCTGGAGACTGCGGTACTCGTCGCGGAGCTGCTGTGCACGGATGCCGCTCGGAGCCATCAGCGTGGCACGTAGCCGTTCGCGCTTCTCTCGGAGCTGGTCGTCGAGGCTGCGCCCGAGCGTCCCGTCCAGCTCCCTCCGCAGTCGCGCGAGGGTGTCGGCGGCGCGCTTGACACGTTCGCGGGCGCCCAGCACGTCGGCGTAGGTCGCACCCTCCTCCTCGTTGTCCCAGGCGTCCTCCGCCTGGCGCAGCGACTCGCGGGCAGCACGCAGCCGCTCCTCTGCCGCCTCAATCTCCGCCGGCAGCGCGTCCAGCCGCGCGGCCATGCGGTCGATGGTGGCGATGTCCCGCAGGATCGGCTCGACAACGCGGGAGCGGTTCCAGTCGGCGGGGATGTCCTGGACGACGAGTCCCGCGACGAACGGGCGCGCCCACTCGGGCACGTCGGCGTAGATGTCCTCGGGGTAGCGGTTCAGGGTGGTGCTCTTGCTCAAGGTGGTAGTTCTCCTGTTCTCGGTGGTCCATCACACCGGGCGCCTGCGGGGCGCCGGTGCTCCCCAGCACTCCGGGGGTCGGTGGTGCAGCTCGTCCGCGCTCAGGGTGCGGGCGTCGGGTTGCGCCGGTCGGCGGCGCTGACGTAGACGTGCAGGGCGTCGCGCTCGCGGTGGTGTCTCCGGCGTAGGCGGTCGGCAGGTGGGGCAGCGCGGCGCACAGCCGCGCGCGATGCCCTGCCCCAGCCGCTCGATCGTCGTCCCACACGGTTCGTGCCGCACGCGCCACAGCGGACGCCCGTTGTCGTGTCGCTCCGGCGCCAGGCCGACGACGCGCCATCCGCCGCTCAGCCGCTTGCCGGTGTGGTCTGTCAGTGGTCGCGCCACTGTCGTTCTCCTCGTCGTCGTGGTGTGTGCTCGTCGCACCTCGTCGGTCCGTACCCCCTGGGGGTATGACCCCCTGGCGCCTGGCTCCCTGTCCGGCACGTGATAGCACCTGGCAGCGCGCCACGATCGGGAAGTCGATGGCGCGACCCGCCCAGGGGGGCGTTAGGGCAGGTCAGATGCCCTTTTCATGCCTCTAGATGTGGCTCCAGAGCGGCCCGTAAATGACGTTTCGGCTCCAGATGTCACATCGCGTTCTCGGACGGCTCCCAGGGGTCGCCGTCCCGCTGGCAGCGGCGGTCCGAAGCGGCGCGGACAGGTCCCTAAGGTCTTGCCACAATCGGGCCCGCGACGGCGGGCCCCAGCGTCGGCGGTTGGCACCAGACAGGGCCCCGACAGCGGGGCCCGCAAGCTCAGGCACCGCGTCCTGGGGGCCATATGGGCCCCCGCGCACGCTCACGCACACTCAAGCCCTGCGCCTGGGGGCCCCGTTGTCGGGGCCCCGCGTACGCGTTCGCTGCCTCCTGACGCACCGCCGCTGCTGCGCACCGTCTCGCCGGTGGCTCGCCGCTGCTCTCTTTACTATGTGACGCTGGCGTCACACTATGCCGCCGACTCGTCCGCCACGACCGCCGCCGCAGCCTCGGTGATGGTCCGCATGTGCCGCCACACTCGCGCCTCGGCCCAGGCCGCATCCGACCACTCGGCGAGACCGGCCCGCAGGTCGGCCAGTCCCTCGCGCGGCGCCGTCAGCCGGTAGACATTCACGTCGCCCAGCCCGTTGCCACCCTGGCGCACGACCTCCAACCATCCCTCCTCGACGGCCTGCCCCAGCGCCTTGCCAACGCGCTCACGGCTTAGCCCGACGCGTTCGCCTAGTTCCGACTGCGGAACCTCGATGTATTCGCCCCACACGTCGGCGCACGACGCCGCCGCGAGGATCACGGCCTGCGTCGAGCCGGTCATGTGGGCGTGGTTTGCCTCGCGCCACTCGTCCAGCCACTGCGACCTGTCGACCGCCGTCGCCGTCATGCCGCCTCCTCGATCATTCGAGACAGATGCAGTGCCGCCGTCGCCAGCGTCCGGCGGAAGGTGACGAGGAAGGCGAGCGCGTCCACCAGGCCGGACGAGCAGGGGACTTGCCTCGCCTCCAAGTCGTCTGCGAGGTCCGCGAGCGCGCGCCAGGTGGACGCCTGCACGACGCCCGTACCCCGCTTGAGACGCCACATGACGCCGGCCCGCTGTGCCGAGTACCGCTGCTCGCCCGTCACGCCGCGTCCTCCTCGTCCTCGTCCTCGGCGCCCTCGTCGTGCTCGTCGTCGAAGGTCGCGCCGACTCCGCCACCCGTTGGCGGCACATCGGGAAGCACGTCCCAGCCGAGCGACAGGAACTCCGGCACGCCCAGCACGTCGAGAACCGCCGGGGTGAGCACGTCCGCACGCCCCGCGGCCACGCTCCCTGGCGCGAGCACTCCCGCGTCCTCCAGCTCGCGCAGCGCCGCCGCCACGTCGGCATCCGTCAGCCCCGTCCAGTCCTGCACCCAGCCGCCGGCAAGGCTCACGGCAGGGACACGGGACAGGACTGCCGCCAGGACCACCTTCACCGGGTCCTGGTCACTCCGAGCGCGCTCGCTCCTCGTCGCGTGGGTCCACTGGCGGAAGGCAGAACGTTGAGCCTCGCTGCGGTGGCTCGCTCGCACCGTCACGCGACCACCGCACCAGGGACGTAGACAGAGCGGACATGCCGCTGCGCCAGGCGAGCGGAGGTCAACACGTCCACGACAGGGAAGGACTGCACCCAGACGCCCGATGTCGCGCGCCGCAGGGTCGCGGCGCCCTCCTCACCAGTCGTCACGACCACGGTGTGCGTCGGCAAGGCGTCCAGCACGTCCACCGTCAGGCGCCGGTGCGCCTGCACCAGCCGCTCTCGCTCCTTGTCACGCTCGTCGCCCGTTAGGGCGCTCTGGGTCCTGTATTCCTTCACAGCCATCGGTTGTGTTGCTCCTCTCTGGGAATGGAAAAGGGCCCGGAGTCCGGGCCCTAGCCTCTTGCCGGGTAGTCCCCGGTGTCTCTGTCTGCGCCGATTCGGGAAGGTGCCACGACCGCCCGGACTCCGGGCGTCGTCAGGACTCAGGGCGACGCTGTAGCGCCGCGAGCGACTGTGCGCGCTGCGCCGCACTCTGGACGCGCCGGGCGCCCCGGGCGGGGCTCCACTCTCCGGCGGGTATGACGAACTCTGCCCACTCGGTTCCATCGATCACCCCGGACCGGACCTCACGGAAGCGGGCATGGGCCCGCATCGCGTCGATGTGCCGACGCTGCGCACTCCACACGCTCACCGTGTCGTCGGCGT
>CAZFTZ010000347.1:0-12946 GCA_964521875.1 uncultured Cellulomonas sp.
AGGCCGAGCAGCAGGACGAAGACCAGCGCCGTCACCGACGGCACGCACTCCGTGAAGGACCACGTCGTGAGCGTCCGGCATCACGACTCCTTCGTCTTCTGTCGGTTGTGGTGCGGAGGGCCTACGCCAGTCCGAGGGCGCGCAGCACCTGGTCGGCGACCGTCTCGGGGTCGGCGGAGACGGGCACGGTGACGCCGTCCTCGTCGGGCTGGAGCGGCTCGAGGGCGGCGAACTGGGAGGGCAGCAGCGCGGTGGGCATGAAGTGCCCGGTGCGGTGGCCCATCCGCTCGGCGATGAGCGAGGGGTCAGCCGAGAGGTGGACGAACCGCACCCGGCCGGGCGCGGACGCGAGCACGTCGCGGTAGGCGCGCTCGAGGGCCGAGCAGGTGACGACCGAGCATCGGCCGGCCGAGTCCTGCTGGCCGATCCACGCCGCGATGGCACGCAGCCACGGCCAGCGGTCGTCGTCCGTCAACGGGGTGCCGGCGGCCATCTTCGCGACGTTGGCCGCCGGGTGGAACTCGTCGGCCTCCGCGGATGCCCAGCCCAGGCGCTGCGCGAGCAGGCCGGCCACGGTCGTCTTGCCGGACCCGGCCACACCCATGATCACGAGGTGCTGGCGCTCCTCCACGGGGCCACCTCCTTGACGTCGTCGTCGAGCGGTCGTCGCTGACGGAGCCATGCTCGGACTCAAAGGTCGCATCTCTGGCAAGGCCCGACGAGCCGGGGGCCCACGAGGTGAGGCCTGACGGGCCGGGGCCCGACGAGGGCACGCCTGACCGCCCGGTGCCCGACGACCGCCTCGCCGGCTGACCTCCCCCGCCGCGACGACGCGGCCAGTATTTCGACGGCCCGATCCGTGGCAATTCGCGCGCCGGATGGCACCATGTCCGCCGTGGATCCTCAGCGCCGGGACACCGCCGTCCTCGCACGAGCGGTGCGCGACGGCGTGAGGACCCTCCACCCCGGTTACTTCGCCTTCGTCATGGCCACCGGCATCCTGTCGGTCGCCACGGCGGGCCTGCCGAGCCCGGTGCCGACGACGCTGCTGCTGTGGGTCGCCGCAGGCGGCTACCTCCTGCTCGTCGCGCTCACCCTCGCGCGGGTGGTCGCCTACCCGGCCGACGTGCGCCGGGACTTCGCCGACCCGGCCCGCGGCTTCGGGTTCTTCACCTTCGTCGCCGCGACCGACGTGTTGGGCACCCGGCTGAGCACGGCCGGGCGGCTGGACGTCGCGACGGCGCTGCTGGTGGTCGGCACGGCCGGCTGGCTCCTCCTCGGCTACGTCATCCCGTGGACCGCGCTGCACGCCGCGCCACGGCCGGTGGTGGCGGCGGCCAACGGCACCTGGTTCATCTGGGTCGTCGCCTCGCAGTCCGTGGCCGTGCTGGCGGCGTCGGTCGAGCCTGCGCTCGGGACCCGCCGGCGGGAGCTCGCGCTGCTGGCCATCTGCTGCTGGGCCGTGGGCGTGTTCCTCTACGTCACGGTCGGCGGCCTGGTGACGGCCCGGCTGTTCCTGTACGACCTGCGCCCGGCCGACCTGACCCCGCCTTACTGGGTCACGATGGGCGCGGGCGCGATCACCGTCGTCGCCGGTGCGCGCATCTCCCAGATGGCGCAGGCGCCGGCCCTGCTGCCGACCCGTGGCTTGATCACGGGCGTGTCCGTGCTGTTCTGGGCGTTCGCGAGCTGGCTGATCCCGGTACTGGTCGCCGCCGGCTGGTGGCGGCACGTCAGCCACCGCGTCCCGCTGCGCTACGAGCCCACCTGGTGGAGCGTCGTCTTCCCGCTCGGGATGTACGCCGTCGCCTCGCGCACGCTCGGCGACGCCGCCGGCCTGCCGATCGTCGCCGCCATCGGTGGCGTCCAGACGTGGGTCGCGCTGGCCGCCTGGCTCGCGGCGGTCGCCGTGCTGCTCGTCCGCGCCACGCGCGTCGCCGTCTCGTCATTTTCACGGCTCGATCCGTAGTAAATTGCGTGCCGCGGCCCAGAGCGGATCGAGGAGGATCACGTGGCACAGCTGACGACCACCCGGACGGCGCTCGAGGGGTGGGACCCCGAGGACCCGCAACGGTGGGACGGCCGGATCGCCTGGCGGACGCTGGCGGTGACCACGTTCTCGATGGTCATCGCGTTCTGCGTCTGGTACCTCGTGAGCGCGGTCGCCCCGAAGCTCAACGAGGTCGGCTTCGCCCTGTCGAAGGACCAGCTCTACTGGCTGGTCGCCCTCCCGGGCCTGTCCGGCGGGATCGTCCGCCTCGTCTACATGTTCCTGCCGCCGATCGTCGGCACCCGCCGGCTCGTCGGCGTCACGTCGCTGCTGTTCGCCATCCCGATGCTCGGCTGGTTCGCGGCGATCCGGAACCCCGCGACGCCGTACGGGTGGCTGATGGTGCTGGCCGCGCTCACCGGGATCGGTGGGGGCTGCTTCTCCGGCTACATGCCGTCCACCGGGTACTTCTTCCCCAGACGGCTGGCCGGCACCGCGCTCGGCCTGCAGGCCGGCATCGGGAACTTCGGGGTGTCGCTCATCCAGTTCCTCGGCCCCTGGGTGATGGGCTTCGGCCTGCTGGGGCTGGGTGCCGTCGCCGCGCAGACCACCAGCAGCGGCCACGTCATCTACGTCTACAACGCCGCGATCGTGCTGGTGCCGTGGACCGTCGCCGCCGCGGTGCTGGCGTTCTGGCTGCTCAAGGACGTGCCGGTGAAGGCGAACATCCGCCAGCAGATCGACATCTTCCGCAACCGCAACACCTGGATCCTCACGCTCGTCTACATCATGACGTTCGGCGCGTTCTCCGGCTTCGCCGCCCAGCTCGCGCTCGTCATCAACAACACGTTCGGCAAGGACTCCCCGTTCGCCACCTCCGGGCAGTACCCGAGGTCGGCGCTGCCCCTCGGCGCGGCGTTCGCCTTCCTCGCGCCGCTGATCGGCTCGCTGGTGCGCGCCGTGTGGGGGCCGCTCTGCGACCGGTTCGGCGGCGCCCGGTGGACCTTCGTCGGCGGCGCCGGGATGACGGTCGCCGCCGCGGTCGCCGCGGCGTTCCTCGAGCCGGACTCGCCCGACGACTTCCGGCCGTTCCTCGCCGCGATGCTGGTGCTGTTCTTCTTCAGCGGCCTGGGCAACGCCGGCACGTTCAAGCAGATGCCGATGATCCTGCCGCCGCGGCAGGCCGGCGGCGTCATCGGCTGGACCGCGGCGATCGCCTCGTTCGGGCCGTTCTTCGTCGGCGCCGCCCTCACCGCGGTCTCGCCGCAGGCGTTCGTCGTCGGCGCCGCGGTGTACTTCGCGATCTGCACCGCGCTCGTCTGGGTGTTCTACGCCCGCCCGCACGCCCCCTACCCCGGCTGACAAACCCCCGGCACGGCACCCGGCCGCCCGCCCGACGAAGGACGCAGACATGACGCACGAGAGCACGGAGCCCGCCGCCCCGATCTTCCGGTTCGGCTCGTTCCTGCGCCGCGGCGAGGCCTCCCCGGACGCGCGCCGCATCCTGCTGACCGGTGGGCGCGAGGCCGACGCGTTCTACCGGCAGCGGTGGAGCCACGACAAGGTGGTGCGCTCCACGCACGGCGTCAACTGCACCGGCTCCTGCTCCTGGAACGTCTACGTCAAGGACGGCGTCATCACCTGGGAGTCCCAGGCGACCGACTACCCCACCACCGGCCCGGACATGCCGGAGTACGAGCCGCGCGGCTGCCCGCGCGGGGCGGCGTTCTCCTGGTACACGTACTCGCCCACCCGGATCCGCTACCCGTACGTGCGCGGCGTGCTGCTCGACCTGTTCCGCGAGGCGAAGGCCCGCCTGGGTGACCCGGTGCTCGCCTGGGAGGAGATCGTCGAGGACCCCGCCAAGGCGACGGCATACAAGTCGGCCCGGGGCCGGGGCGGGCTGGTGCGGACCTCGTGGGACGAGGCGACCGAGATCGCCGCCGCGGCGCACGTCTACACGATCAAGCGCTACGGCCCCGACCGGCTGGCCGGGTTCTCCGTCATCCCCGCGATGTCGATGATCAGCTACGGCGCCGGGTCGCGGTTCTACGAGCTGCTCGGCGGCACCATGCTGTCGTTCTACGACTGGTACGCCGACCTGCCGATGGCCTCGCCGCAGGTGTTCGGCGACCAGACGGACGTGCCGGAGTCCGGCGACTGGTTCAACGCGGGCTACCTGGTGATGTGGGGCTCCAACGTCCCCGTCACGCGCACGCCGGACGCGCACTTCATGACGGAGGCCCGCTACCGCGGCCAGAAGGTCGTCGCGGTCTCCCCCGACTTCGCCGACAACACGAAGTTCGCCGACGAGTGGCTGCGCGTCGCCCCCGGCACCGACGGTGCGCTGGCGCTGGCGATGGGCCACGTCATCCTCTCGGAGTTCCACGTCCGCGAGCGCGCGCCGTACTTCCTGGACTACATGCGCCGGTTCACCGACAGCCCGTTCCTGGTGCGGCTCAAGCCGCGGGACGGCGCGTTCGTCCCCGGCAAGTTCCTGGTCGCGGCGGACGTCGCCGCGGGCGGCGTCGTCGACCCGGCCTCGTCGTGCGTCCGCGACGCGGATCTGGCCGGCACCGAGCACGCGGCGTCCCGGCCGCTGGTGTGGGACCGCGCCGGCGGCATCGCCGACCCGGGCGGCACGCTGGCGGACCACTACGGCCCGTCCGGCGAGGGCCGTTGGAACCTCGACCTCGACGGCGTCGACCCGGTGCTCTCGGCCGACGAGCTCGCCGGCGCGCAGCCGGTCGAGGTGCTGCTGCCTCGCTTCGACCTGCCCGCCGCGGCCGGTCAGGAGTCGGTCGGCGCCGGGGTCGTGCGCCGCGGCGTGCCCGCCGTCCGGGTGGGCGACGAGTACGTCACGACCGTCTACGACCTGCTGCTGGCGCAGTACGCGGTGGCCCGCGGCGCTCTGCCCGGGCAGTGGCCCGCGGGGTACGACGACCCGACGACCCCCGGCACGCCGGCCTGGCAGGAGGAGCTGACCGGGGTGCCTGCCGCCGCGGCCGTGCGCGTCGGCCGGGAGTTCGCCCGCAACGCGCTGGAGACGCGCGGCCGCTCGATGATCCTCATGGGCGCCGGCACCAACCACTACTTCCACTCCGACCAGATCTACCGGGCGTTCCTCGCGCTGACGACGATGTGCGGCACGCAGGGTGTCAACGGCGGCGGCTGGGCCCACTACGTCGGCCAGGAGAAGGTGCGGCCGATCACGGGCTGGGCGCAGTACGCGTTCGCGCTCGACTGGCAGCGCCCGCCCCGGCAGATGATCGCCGCCGGGTTCTGGTACCTGCTCACCGACCAGTGGCGCTACGACGGCACGCCGGTCGCCCGGCTGGGCTCACCGTTGGCCGAGGGCTCGCTGGACGGCCTGACCACGGCCGACACCCTGGTCGAGTCGATGAAGCGCGGGTGGATGCCGTCGTACCCCACGTTCTCGCGGTCGCCGCTCGAGCTCGGCCGGCAGGCGCGTGAGGCGGGCGTGGACCCGAAGGACCACGTCGTCGCGCAGCTGACGTCCGGCGACCTTCGGTTCGCGTGCGAGGACCCGGACGACCCCGAGAACTTCCCGCGCATCGTCACGTCCTGGCGCACCAACCTGCTCGGCTCGTCGGCCAAGGGCGCCGAGTTCTTCTACCGGCACATGATCGGCGCCGAGAGCGCCGCCACCGCCGCCGAGGTGCCGCCCGAGCGCCGGCCGCGCACCATGACCTGGCGCGCGCGGGCCGCCACCGGCAAGGTCGACCTGCTGCTCACCGCCGACTTCCGGAACACGTCGACGACGCTCTACTCCGACGTGGTGCTGCCGGCGGCGACCTGGTACGAGAAGAACGACCTGTCGTCCACCGACATGCACCCGTTCGTGCACGCCTTCGACCGCGCGATCGACCCGCCGTGGGAGGCCCGCACCGACTACCAGGTGTTCCGCACCCTGGCCGGGCTGGTCTCGCGGATGGCCGAGCGTCACCTCGGGGTGCAGACCGACGTCGTCGCCGCGCCGATCGCGCACGACTCCCCCGACGAGTACGCCAACCCGCGTGGCGTGGTCCCCGACCCCGCCGTCGCCGGGCTGGTCCCGGGCGTCACGATGCCCAAGCTGGTCGTGGTCGAGCGCGACTACACCGCGATCCTCGACAAGTTCGACGCGATCGGACCGCTCGCCGACGGCACGGGCATGGTGACCAAGGGCATCACGTTCCGGCCCGACGAGGAGATCGCGGCCCTGGCGGCGCGCAACGGCACCGCGACGCGTGGCGTCGCCGCGGGCCGCCCGCTCGTCGACACCGACGCGAAGGCCGCCGAGATGGTGCTCGCGCTGTCCGGCACAACGAACGGCCGGCTGGCGACGCAGGGCTTCGCGACGCTCCAGACGCGCACCGGCCGGCCCCTCGTCGACCTGGCCGAGGGCTCGTCGGACCGCCGGATCGGTTTCGCGGACCTGCAGGCGCACGGTCCGCAGCCGGTGGTGACCTCCCCGGAGTGGTCCGGCTCGGAGCACGGCGGGCGGCGCTACTCCGCGTTCGTCGTCAACATCGAGCACTCCCGGCCGTTCCACACCCTCACCGGCCGCCAGCACTACTACCTGGACCACGACTGGATGCGCGACATGGGCGAGTCGCTACCGGTGTACCGGCCGCCGCTCGACCTGCACCAGCTCTACGGCGAGGCGCCGGTCGGGTCGACGACGGCGTCCGACGACGGCGCGACGCAGGTGGCGGTGCGCTACCTCACCCCGCACAACAAGTGGGCGATCCACTCCCAGTACTTCGACAACCTGCACATGCTCACCCTCGGCCGCGGCGGCCAGACGATCTGGATGAGCCCGGCCGACGCCGCCGCGATCGGCGTCCGGGACAACGAGTGGATCGAGGCGACCAACCGCAACGGCGTCGTCGTCGCCCGTGCCGTCGTCTCCCACCGGATGCCGCAGGGCACGGTGTTCATGTACCACGCGCAGGAGCGCACCATGGGCACCCCGCTGTCGGAGACCTCCGGCAAGCGCGGCGGCATCCACAACTCCCTCACTCGCGTGCTGCTCAAGCCGTCGCACCTCATCGGCGGCTACGCCCAGCACAGCTACGCCTTCAACTACGTCGGTCCCACCGGCAACCAGCGCGACGAGGTCACGCTGATCCGCCGCCGCTCCCAGGAGGTGCAGTTCTGATGCGGGTGATGGCGCAGATCGCGATGGTGATGAACCTCGACAAGTGCATCGGGTGCCACACCTGCTCCGTGACGTGCAAGCAGACGTGGACCAACCGCACCGGCACCGAGTACATGTGGTTCAACAACGTGGAGACCCGGCCCGGCGTCGGCTACCCGCACACCTGGGAGGACCAGGACACCTGGCACGGCGGGTGGCGACGAACCAAGGGCGGCCGGCTGGTGCCGCGCTCCGGGGGCCGGCTGAAGAAGCTGGCGACGATCTTCGCCAACCCTGACCTGCCGGAGCTCGTCGACTACTACGAGCCCTGGACGTACGAGTACGACAAGCTGCTGTCCGCACCCCAGGACTCGGTGCACTTCCCGGTGGCGCGGCCGGTCAGCCAGATCACCGGCAAGCCGCTGGACACCATCGGCTGGGGCCCCAACTGGGACGACGACCTGGGCGGCTCGCCGGAGACGATGAAGGACGACCCCGTCCTGGCGCAGATGAACCTGGACGTCCGCACCGAGATCGAGCAGACGTTCATGTTCTACCTGCCGCGCATCTGCGAGCACTGCCTCAACCCCACCTGCGTCGCGGCGTGCCCCTCCGGGGCGATGTACAAGCGGGTGGAGGACGGCATCGTGCTGGTCGACCAGGACAGGTGCCGCGGCTGGCGGATGTGCGTCTCGTCGTGCCCGTACAAGAAGGTCTACTTCAACCACACCACCGGCAAGGCCGAGAAGTGCACGCTGTGCTACCCGCGGCTGGAGGCCGGGCAGCCGACGGTGTGCTCCGAGACCTGCGTCGGCCGGCTGCGGTACCTCGGCGTGCTGCTCTACGACGCGGACCGGGTCGGCGAGGCGGCCGCCGTCGAGGACCCGCAGGAGCTGTACGCCGCGCAGCGCTCGCTGCTGCTCGACCCGCACGACGCCGCGGTCGTCGCCGCCGCCCGGGCCGCCGGCATCCCCGACTCCTGGGTCCGGGCCGCGCAGGAGTCCCCGATCTGGGCGCTGATCGACACCTACGAGCTGGCACTGCCGCTGCACCCGGAGTACCGCACGCTGCCGATGGTCTGGTACGTCCCGCCGCTGTCGCCGGTGGTCGACGCGGTCACCGCGTCCGGCAACGACGGGGAGGACCACAGGGTCCTGCTCACCGCGCTGTCGACGATGCGCATCCCGCTGGAGTACCTCGCCGGGCTGTTCACCGCCGGCGACACCCGGCCGGTGGAGCGGTCGCTGCGCCGGCTGGCTGCGATGCGCTCCTACATGCGGGACGTCAACCTCGGTGGCGAGGGCGACGAGCAGATCGCCGCGGCCGTCGGGATGGACGGTGCGCGGATCGAGGCGATGTACCGGCTGCTGGCGATCGCCAAGTACGACGACCGCTACGTCATCCCCACCACGCACCCGGAGACGCCGCGCGGCATCGCCGCGCTCGGCCAGGACGTGTCCGACCTCGTCGGGCCCGGCGCCGGCGCGCCCTCGGCCTGCTCGGTGTCGAGCTTCCACGGCGGCGGCCGCAGCAGTGGACTGCTGCACATCACCAGCCGCGGCCGGGCGAACGGGGTGGAACGATGACCGCCCGCCTGCTCGACGCCCCGCGGCTGCCACGGCTGGAGGCCGTGCGCCTGACGCCGGAGCAGCTGCGCACCGTGCACATGACGCTGTCCGTGCTCCTCGACTACCCGCCCGACGACCTCGCGGCGCTGCTCGACGCGGCCGGCGAGTCGCTCGTCGGACTGCCCGCCCAGGTGCGAGACGACGTGAGCGTGTTCGCCGACTGGGCGAGGGAGGCCGGGCAGCGCGCCGTCGCCGAGCACTACGTCGACACGTTCGACCAGCGCCGGCGCTGCGCGCTCTACCTCAGCTACTACGCGGTGGGCGACACCCGCCAGCGCGGGGTGGCGATCCTCGGGTTCCAGGCCGTGCTGCGAGCGCTGGGCTGGGAGCAGGCGCGCGACGAGCTCGCCGACTACCTGCCGCTGGTCCTCGAGCTGTCCGCCCGCACCGGGGACCGGCTCGCGCTCGACCTGCTGGCGTCGCACCGCGACGGCATCGAGGTGATGCGCTCGGCGCTGCGCGGGTTCCGCTCCCCGTACGCGCACCTGCTCGACGCGCTGTGCCGCACGCTGCCGCCGGTCGACGACGCGACCCGCGACCGCTACCAGCGGCTGGTCACCCAGGGCCCGCCGTCGGAGACGGTGGGCGCCGGTCCCGCGTTCGTGGAAGGGAGCACCCGATGAGTGCCACCGCCGTCCTCGTCTGGGTCGCGCTCCCCTACGCCAGCCTGACGCTGCTGGTCGCGGGGACGATCTGGCGCTGGCGCACCGACCAGTTCGGCTGGACCAGCCGCTCCTCGCAGCTCCACGAGAAGGCGATCCTGCGCATCGCGTCGCCGCTGTTCCACGTCGGGTTCCTCATGGTGATCGGCGGCCACGTCCTCGGGCTGCTGGTCCCCAAGACCTGGACCGAGCTCGTCGGGATCTCCGAGCACGCCTACCACCTGGTCGCCACCATCGCCGGGTCGGTCGCCGCGGTGATGACCGTCGTCGGGCTCGCCGGGCTGCTGTGGCGCCGCTTCGTCACGAAGTCGGTGCGGCTGGCGACCACCCGCCGGGACAAGGTGATGTACCTGCTGCTGGTGCTGCCGGTGGGCCTCGGCACGTGGGCGACGGTGAGCAACCAGATCTTCGGGCCGCCCGGCGGTTACGACTACCGCGACACGATCAGCCCCTGGCTGCGCTCGATCCTGACGTTCGGGCCACGACCGGAGCTGATGGCGGACGTGCCGCTGTCCTTCCGGCTGCACGTCGTCGCCGGGTTCCTGCTGCTGGCGATCTGGCCGTTCACTCGGCTGGTGCACGCCTTCTCCGCCCCCGTCGGCTACCCGACCCGGCCGTACATCGTCTACCGCGGCCGGATGCCGTCCGTCTCGGCGCTGCCGAGCCAGCGTGGGTGGGACCCGGTGCACACCTCCCCGGACCGGGACGACGCCGACCCGCGCGGGGCGTGAGCCGGGCCATGACAGGATCGACGGCGAGATGACGAGGATCCACCAGACGCCCGGCGCCACCGCGCCGGCGGGCGCGGTCGGCCCGGCGGGACCGCAGGCGATGATGCGTGCGCTGTCCGACCTGTCCGCGGCCCAGCACACGCTGCTGCGGGAGGTCTCCCGGCACCCGCAGGCCGTGACGGTCGCCGCGCTGGCCGACGAGATGGGGCTGCACCAGAACTCGGTGCGCGAGTCGATGGCCGTCCTCGTCGAGCGCGGCCTGGTGGCCCGCACCCGACGGCCGGCGGTGGGCCGTGGCCGGCCGTCGTGGGCCTACCAGTCCGTGGCCCCGACCCGGACCGCCGCGCTGTCGCGCGAGTTCGCCGACGTGACGGCCGCCGTCGCCGAGCACCTCGCCGCCACCACGCCGGACCCGCAGGCCGCCGCGCACGACATCGGCGCGCGGTGGGGACGCCGGATGATCGACATGGTGACGGCGGAGCCGGCCGAGGGTGCGCTCGCCGGACCCGCTCCCGCGCCCGGTGACCGGATCGACGTCCACGCCGGCACCATCCGCCTGTTCATGTCGTCGCTGGGCTACCAGGCGGTGCCCGACGACGACCCGGCGCGGATCGACCTGTTCCAGTGCCCGCTGCGCACCGACGGCAACGTCCCCGACCCGCTCGTCTGCCAGATGCACCGCGGGATGCTCGACGAGGTGCTCGGCACCGTGTCCGGGGGGCGGGTCGGCGCGACGCTGACGCCGTTCGCCGGGCCGGGCTACTGCACCATCCGGCTCGCCGCCACACCTGCCGGCCCCCGCCCGGAGTAGCGCCGCCTGCGCCCGCGCGCCCTCAGCCGCCGATCGCGTTCATGCCGCGCGCCGGCTGCAGGAACCCCGGGTCGTCGATGCCGTGGCCGGGCAGCTTCGCGGCGACGCTCGCCCGCAGCATCGCGTCGATCGCCTCGTCGTCGGCTCCCGCGCGCAGCAGTGCCGCGAGGTCGAGCTCGTCGCGCGCGAACAGGCAGTTGCGCAGCTGGCCGTCCGCGGTCAGCCGCAGCCGGTCGCAGCCACCGCAGAACGGTGCGGTCACCGCGGCGATCACGCCGACCGTCCGGTCGGTGCCCGACAGCAGGAAGCGCTCGGCCGGCGCGTGGTCGCGGCCGGGCAGCCCGACGAGCGTCCAGCGCGACGCCAGCGCCTCGAGGATCTCCTCGCGTGTCACCATCCGCGCCCGGTCCCACGTGTGCCCCGCGTCCAGCGGCATCTGCTCGATGAACCGGATCTCCGCGCCGTGCACGCCCGCGAACTCCACCAGGTCGACGATCTCGTCGTCGTTCACCCCGCGCATCGCCACCGCGTTGAGCTTGAGCGGCCGCAACGGGCTGCGCGCCGCCGCGTCGATACCCCGCAGCACGTCGTCGAGGCGGTCGCGCCGGGTCAGCGCGGCGAACCGGTCCGGGCGCAGCGTGTCGAGGCTGACGTTGAGCCGCGTCAGGCCCGCGGCGACCAGGTCGTCGATCGTCTCGGGCAACCGGATGCCGTTGGTGGTCAGCGCCACCTCGACCGGCTCGCCGTCCGGCCCGCGCAGCCTCGCCAGCCGCCCGACGACCTCGACGACGTCCGCCCGCAGCAGCGGCTCGCCGCCGGTGAGCCGAAACGTCGTGATCCCGGCGGCCGCGCACACCCGCGCGACGCGTGCGATCTCGTCGGCCGTGAGGATGCTCGGCGTCGGCAGCCACTGCACGCCCCGCGCCGGCATGCAGTACGTGCACCGCAGCGAGCACCGGTCCGTCAGCGAGATCCGCAGGTCGCGGTGCACCCGCCCGAACCGGTCGACCAGCGGCGACGACATGGCACGTCCCCTCGGTCGACTCCCCTGCCTGATGGCCCGACGATTATAGAGGGCACATCTCATCCAAAATGCGGACGGCTCGATGCGGCGCCCCTGCACACCTCCGCGTCCGTGAGCCCGTAGCCTGGTCACCGGCGCATGGCGCCGAGCGGAGTCACCTCTTGGGGTGTCGTCGGCCGCTCCCGTCGTGTCCCGCGCCCGTAGCTCAATGGATAGAGCAGCGGCCTTCTAATCCGCTGGTTCCGGGTTCGAGTCCCGGCGGGCGCACATGGCTCGGCATCGCACCACCCTCACGCCTCAGCAGCGGCGTCGGGCTGCGCTGCGCTGGACCGGCAGGGTGGCACTGTGGCTCGGGCTCGGACTCGTCGTCGGGATCGCCGCGATCGGGGCGCTGACCTGGGCCGGGTCGCTGCCGGGGATCCGGCTCTGGGTCGGGATCGCGGCCGGCGTGCTGGCCGCGGGTGCGGCGGGCGTCGCCAGCACGGTGCCCGGCCCGGAATCGTCCGACGAGCCCGCCGACGGACCTTCGGCGTCCTGACGTGTCGTCGGGTCGCCGTAGGCTGGCTCCGTGACCAGCACGTCCGTCAACGGCGCCAGTGACCGCATCGTCTGGATCGACTGCGAGATGACGGGCCTCGACCTTGCCGCCGACGCGCTGGTCGAGGTGGCGGTCGTCGTCACCGACTCCGAGCTCCAGGTGCTCGACCCCGGCCTCGACGTCGTCATCGCGCCGCCGCCGCAGGCCGTCGCGCAGATGAACGACTACGTGCGCACCATGCACACCTCGTCCGGCCTGCTCGACGAGCTCGCCGACGGCATGCCGCTCGACGAGGCGCAGCGCGCCGTCGTGGACTACGTGCGCCACTGGGTGCCGGAGGGCGGCAAGGCGCCGCTGGCCGGCAACTCGGTCGGCACCGACAAGACGTTCCTCGACCGCGACATGCCGGACCTGATCGC
>CAZFTZ010000348.1:0-7788 GCA_964521875.1 uncultured Cellulomonas sp.
CGCGAGCGCAGCAGCTCGGTACGGCCCACCTCCTCGTCGGCCCGCCCGCTGCGGGTGACCAGGAACACGACGCCGATCGCCAGCGCGAGGACGACGGTCATCCAGCCCTTGGTCCACACGGCACCGCCCAGCGTGTTCGCCGCGGGCGACAGGCCGGTGAGCGCCTTGATCCCCGGGGAGTTGGACACCTTGGCGAAGTCGTCGAGCGAGGCCTGGGTGGGAAACAGCGTCTTGTAGTAGCTGACGATGTACTGGTACATCCCCACCAGCACGACGAACCAGACGACGAGCCGCACGCGGTTGCGCCGCAGGATCAGCCGGAGCATGGCCCCCAGGCCCGCGTACCCCTCGGCCGGCGGGCGGTGCGCCGGCGTCGCGACGGCCGGCGCCGGCGCCGGCGCCTGCGCGGTGGCGGTCACTTCCCGGCTCCGGTGGTCAGCGCCGCCAGCTCGTCGCCGTAGTGGCGCAGGAACAGCTCCTCGAGCGACGGCGGGTTGGCGACCAGCGAGCGTGGGCTGCGCGCGGCGACCGCCGCGAGCACCGGCGCCAGCTCGGCCTCGTCGACCGCGAACGTGACGTGCCCGTCGTCCTGGGCCAGGTCGTGGACACCCGGCAGCGCGGCGAGCCCGTCCGGCCCGCCGTCCAGCACCACGGTGACCTGCGTGCGGGTCAGGTGCCGCAGCTCGGCCAGCGTGCCGGCCTCGACGGTGGCGCCGTCGCGGATGATCGCCACCCGGTCGGCCAGCTTCTCCACCTCGGCGAAGATGTGGCTGGACAGCAGCACCGAGCGGCCCTGCGCCTTGACCTCTTGGATCGACTCGGTGAAGGCGGCCTCCATGATCGGGTCGAGGCCGGAGGTGGGCTCGTCGAGCAGCAGCAGCCGGGCGTCCGAGGCGAGCGCCGCGACCAGCGCGACCTTCTGCCGGTTGCCCTTGGAGTAGGTGCGGGCCTTCTTGGTCGGGTCGAGCTCGAAGCGGTCGAGCATCGCCTGCTTGCGCTTCGGGTCCAGCGGGCCGGACAGTCGGCACAGGATGTCGATCGCCTCGCCGCCGGTGAGGTTGGGCCACAGCGTCACGTCGCCGGGGACGTACGCGATGTCCTGGTGCAGGCGCACCGCGTCGGACCACGGGTCGCCCCCCAGCACGGAGGCACGCCCGGCATCGGCCCGCAGCAGGCCGAGCAGGATGCGGATCGTCGTCGTCTTGCCGGCTCCGTTGGGGCCGAGGAAGCCGGTCACCTGGCCGGTGGGGACCTGCAGGTCGAGGCCGCGCAGCGCGTGGGCGCGGCCGAAGGACTTCTGGAGGCCCTGGACCTCGATGGCCATCTGGTTGGAGGACATGCTCATTCCTTGTGTCGAGCAGGGGTGGGCGCGTGGCGGGGTGCCGTCACGCGGTCTGGCTGTCGGGCTCGTCCACCTCGCCCGGCGGGTCGCCGATGTACACGAGGTAGTCGTCGAGCATCCGGCGGTCCGTGAGGAAGCCTTCGGCGAACAGCTCGAGCGTCGGCAGGATCTGGTTGCGCTGGGTGGAGCGCATCGACTCGACGAACGCGTCCGGCGAGGGATCCGGAGCCATGAGGAACTCGATGAGCAGCGCGCCCATCGTCTGGTAGGCCAGGTAGCGCAGCCGCGCCTCCTCGTCGCGCGATGGCCGCACCAGGCCGGACTCGACGCTCGCCTTCATGATCTGGCGGGCGCTGTCGATGAAGTGCTCGAGGAAGCCCTGCGCGGACGTCCCCCCGGCGTGGATCGCGCGCAGCATGTAGACGAGCCACACCGCCGCCTCGCCGGGTTCCGCCAGGTGCTTCGCCAGGTAGGCGCTCGGGTCCGCGAGGCTGCCGGTCTTCAGCGCTTCGTAGCGGCGCAGCACCTCGCCGTCGCACTCGGCCCTCAGCGCGTCCTTCGAACCGAAGTGGTGCGTGATGAGGCCGGGCGACACGTCGGCACGGGCCGCGATGGTGCGGAACGAGGCCCCGAAACCCTGCTCCGCGAAGCACTCGATGGCGGCGTCGCGGATGCGAGCCCTGGCCGTGAGATCCGACACCGGACGCTCGTCCGGCGCATCGGCTATACGCACGACCAAGACGCTATACACGTGACCAGTCACGTGGCAAGCGGCGCGCGGTCCGCAGGGACGTCAAGGAACCGTCAGGATTCGACGGCGCGCTCCCTGCGCCGGCGTGCCGCGCGTTGCGGCAGGTCAGAGCAGGCAGGCCAGGTGGGTCAGAACAACAGCACGAGCCCGACGACGAGCAGCCATGCCGACCACGCGGCGTACGCGACCGGCGTCAGTGCGCCCGCCAGCCGCCAGCCGTCGCGCTCGAAGTGCCCGACGAACTCCGCGCTGCACACGACGAGCGCCGCGCCGATCGGCAGCGCGATAACGCCGAGCCAGGCCGGCAGCCCGCCGGGCGTCAGCATGGCGACGCCGGTCAGCACCGTCCAGACGCCCGTCAGCAGGTATCCCAGGTGCTCCCCCACCGCGATGCCGAGCGACCGGTTGAGCACCTGGAACGCGACGTCGATCGTCTCCGCCCGCACCGGCGTCGCCGTCGCGGCCTCGCGCGCCAGCCAGGGCACGACGAACGACCAGCGGACCAGGCCGATGAGCTGCACCACCGCCGCCAGCACGCCGATCGCGACGATCGTCGTGCGCAGCGACCCGTCGATCTCGGCCATGCCGGACACCAGCAGCACGCCGGCCGGCACGAACAGCACCGCGCACATCGCGAACGCCCACCACAGCAGCACCAGCCGTGTGCCGCCGTCGCGGAACCGCGCCAGCACCTCGGCAGTGGGCCGGCGCAGCACGTCCGGGTAGTCGAAGCTGCGCGCCAGCCCGGCGAAGACGACGTGGTACGCGAGCGGGAGCACGACGAGCAGCGCCCCGGTCACCGTCCTCACGGCGCTCAGCGTCGCACGCCCGGGGCGCACCGACCCGCGAACCGGCAGGATGGCGCCGTGGCGGAGTCGCTCGAGAATCTGGCAGCGCGGGCGGCGGCGCTCGCCGCGCACGACGACGAGACCGCCGAGCGCGCCGTGCTCGGCATCACCGGACCGCCCGGCTCCGGCAAGTCGACGCTCGGCGAGCACCTGGCGGTCGCCGTCGCCGCGCTGGGTGTGCCGGTGGTGCGGGTGCCGATGGACGGCTTCCACCTGGCCGACGCCGAGCTGGTCCGGCTCGGCCGGCGCGGCCGGAAGGGCGCGATCGACACGTTCGACGTCGACGGCTACGCCGCCCTCCTTCGTCGGGCGCGGACCGTGCGGGCGCGGACCGTCTGGGCGCCGGACTTCGACCGCTCGGTGCACCAGCCGATCGCCGGGGCCGTCCCGGTGCTGCCGGAGCACCGGCTGGTGGTCACCGAGGGCAACTACCTGCTGTCCCCCGACCCGGCGTGGCGCGCGGTGCGCGGGCTGCTCGACGAGGTCTGGTACTGCTCGCTGGCCGACGAGGAGCGGCTGCGGCGGCTCGTCGGGCGGCATGAGCGGTTCGGCAAGACGCCCGACGCCGCCCGCGCTTGGGTGGCGACGGTCGACGAGCCGAACGCCGCGCAGGTCCGGGCGTGGCGGGACACTGCCGACCTCGTCGTCGACGTGCTGCCCCTCACGCTCCCGCCAGGCCGCGACTGACTCTTGCGTCACCGCTACCTAGTGTTACTGTGTACCGGTAGTCAGCAACACTGAGTAGCGAGGGGGCCCATGGTCAAGCAGATGACCGAGATGCTCAAGGGCACGCTCGAGGGCATCGTCCTGGCGATCCTGGCCGCCCGTCCCGCGTACGGCTACGAGATCACGTCGCGGCTGCGGGAGCTGGGCTTCGCGGACATCGCCGAGGGCACCGTCTACGCGCTGCTCGTCAGGGTCGAGCAGCGCCGGCTGGTCGACGTGGAGAAGGTCCCTTCACAGCTGGGACCGCCGCGCAAGGTCTACTCGCTCAACGCCGCGGGCCGCGAGCAGCTCGACGAGTTCTGGAGCACGTGGACGTTCCTCGCCGACCGGCTGGAACGTCTCCACGAAGGAGGCAAGTGACATGGCAGCGAAGTGGATCGAGCTGGTGACCGGCTCGCTGGACCAGAAGAGGCGCTACCGGCAGACCAGGGCCCGCATCCAGGGGCTGCCGGAGCCGTACCGCGCGGTCGCGACCGCGTTCCAGCGGTACCTCATGTACTGCGGCGGCGTCGTCGACGGCGAGACCGTGCTCACGATGACGAGCGACTTCGCCGACCTGTGGGAGCGGGCCGCCGCCGACGGCACTCCGGTGAAGGACGTCGTCGGGGACGACCCCGTCGAGTTCGCCGAGGCGTTCGCGGAGGCCTACACCGGCAAGCGCTGGATCGACAAGGAGCGCGCCCGCCTCACGCAGGCGGTCGAGACCGCCGAGCGGGGAGCTCAGGAATGAGCGCGCAGCCTGCCGTCCGGGTGCGGGGTCTGGTCAAGTCCTACGGCGAGGTCGAGGTGCTGCGGGGCGTCGACCTCGACGTCGCCGCCGGCAGCATCGTCGCGCTGCTCGGCGCCAACGGCTCCGGCAAGACGACGACGGTGCGCATCCTGGCCACGCTGCTGAAGGCAGACGCGGGCACGGCTACCGTCGCCGGGTTCGACGTCGCCGCGCAGGGCGCGCAGGTGAGGGGCGCGATCAGCCTGACCGGCCAGTTCGCCGCCGTCGACGAGATCCTGTCCGGGCGGGAGAACCTCGTGCTCGTCGGGCGGCTGCGTCACCTGAAGGACGCCGACGCCGTCGCCGACGGGCTGCTGCAGCGGTTCGGGCTCACCGATGCGGCCGCGCGCAAGGTCGGCACGTACTCCGGCGGCATGCGCCGCCGGCTCGACATCGCGATGAGCCTCGTCGGGAATCCGGCGGTGGTCTTCCTCGACGAGCCGACGACCGGTCTCGACCCGCAGGCACGCCTCGACGTGTGGCAGATGGTCAGGGAGCTGGCCCGCAACGGCACCACGGTGCTGCTCACCACGCAGTACCTCGACGAGGCCGAGCAGCTCGCCGACCGGATCGCGATCCTCCACCAGGGCCGCATCATCGTCGACGGCACCCTCGCCGAGCTCAAGGCGCTGCTGCCGCCGGCGCGGGTCGAGTACGTGGAGAAGGGGCCGACCCTCGAGGACGTGTTCCTCGCCGTCGTCGGCCCGACGAGGGAGGACGCACGATGACCACGCACCGGTTCGCCGACACCGCCGTGCTGCTGGGGCGCTCGCTGCGCCACGTCACGCGCAGTCTGGACACGGTCATCACGACGGCGCTCATGCCGATCGCCTTCATGCTGCTGTTCGTCTACGTGTTCGGCGGTGCCATCAGCACCGGCTCGCCGGGCCGGTACGTCGACTACCTGCTGCCGGGCATCTTGCTCATCACGATCGCGTCCGGCATCAGCTACACCGCCTACCGGCTGTTCCTCGACATGAAGAGCGGCATCGTCGAGCGGTTCCGCTCGATGCCGATCGCGCGGTCGGCCGTGCTGTGGGCGCACGTGCTGACGTCGCTCGTCGCCAACCTCGTCTCGGTGGCCGTCGTCGTGCTCGTCGCCCTCCTCATGGGGTTCCGCTCCGCCGCGGGCGTGCTCGCGTGGCTCGCCGTGGCCGGCATCCTCGTGCTGTTCACGCTGGCGCTGACCTGGATCGCCGTGATCCCGGGCCTCACCGCCACCTCCGTCGACGGCGCGAGCGCGTTCTCCTACCCGCTGGTGTTCCTGCCGTTCGTCAGCTCGGCGTTCGTCCCGACCGGCTCCATGCCCACGCCGGTGCGCGTGTTCGCCGAGAACCAGCCGGTGACGTCGATCGTCGACACGATCCGCGCGCTGCTCGCGCGGCAGCCTGTGGGCGGCGACATCTGGGCGGCGCTGGCCTGGACCGTCGGCGTGCTCGTGGTCGCCTACGTGCTGGCGACGCTCGCCTACCGCCGCAAGGTCGGCTGACCACGGCCTCAGCCGAGGTGCTCGCGCCAGGAGTGCGCAGGGGCGTAGCCGAACAGGTCCCGGGCGGCGCCGATCGCCAGCAGCGTCTCGAACCCCTCGACGGGACGGGTGAGCGGCACCTCCGGGAACACCCGCGCCATGAGGTCCGACGACGGCACGTTCATGATGGTGTCCGCCGCTGCGACCACGACGTTCTGCGACCCCGTGGTCTCCGCCTCCAGCGCCTGGCGGCACGCCGCCGCGACGTCCCGCACGTCGACGTAGCCCCACAGGTTCCACATCCGCGAACGGACGTCGGACCAGTAGCCCGGCACGCGGGCATAGTCCTCCGGGCGGTGGATGTTGCTCAGGCGCAGCCCGACGAACGGCACGCCCGACCAGTCCGAGACATGCTTGGCCGTCTGTTCGCCCAGCACCTTGGACAGCGCGTACGTGGACCGCGGCACCGGGAAGTGCGCCTCGTCGACCGGCGCGTACCGCGGCGGGGTGTCGGGGCCGAAGCTGAGGCCCAGCGTCGTCTCGCTCGACGCCCAGACCACCTTGCTCAGCCCCAGCCGGGCGGCGGCGAGGAACACGTTGGAGTTCGCGGACGTGTTGCGGTTGAGCGTCTCCGGCGCCGTGGTGTGGCCGGGCGCCGGGATGTTGCCCAGGTGGATCACGGCCTCGCTGTCGGCGAGCACCTCGAACGCCTGGCCGTAGTCCGACAGGTCGGCGCGCAGCAGGGGGACGCCCAGCGTCGCCGACTCCCCGGTGGTGCCTGCCAGGTCGGTGGCGATCACCTCGTGCCCGTGCTCGACGAGGTCCGCCACGACCGCCCGGCCCGCCTTGCCCCATGCTCCCGTCACCGTGATCCGCATGGGCACATCCTGCCCTGGGAGTTCACCCCTGCAGTGCGTCGAGCGCGAGGTTGAACTCGACGACGTTCACCACGGGCTCGCCGAGGAACCCGAGCGGGCGACCCTGCGTGTGGGCGGCGACGAGCGCACGCACCTCGTCGGGCGCGATGCCGCGCACGCGGGAGACGCGCTCCACCTGGATCGCCGCGTAGGCCGGGCTGATGTCAGGGTCGAGCCCAGAGCCCGAGGCCGTGACCGCGTCGGCAGGTGCCTGGTCCTCGTCGACACCGTCGAACGCCGCGACCTGGGCCTTGCGCTCGGCGATCGCGGCGACCAGGTCGGGGTTCTCCGGGCCCCAGTTGGAGCCCGACGACGCGCCTGCGTCGTACCCGGTGCCGGCGGCCGAGGGCCGGGACTGAAAGTACTGCGGCAGCGGGTTGCCGTCGGCGTCGAGGAAGGACTGGCCGACGAGGGCCGAGCCGACCACCTGGCCGGCAGCATCGCGCACCACGGAACCGTGCGCATGCGCCGGCAGGACGAGCTGCCCGATCCCGGTGACGACGAGCGTGTAGGCGACGCCGCCGACGAGGGTGAACGTCACCATCGCGCGGACGGCGACCCAGTAGACCCGGCCGCCCGCAAGCGTGGACGTGACCATGACGGAGGCTCCCTTCAGAAGCCGGGAAAGAGGCGCACGACGAGGTCGACGAGCCCGATCCCGACGAACGGCGCGACGATCCCGCCCACGCCGTAGATCAGCAGGTTGCGGGCCAGGGTCGTGGACACGTCGACGGGCCGGTACCGCACGCCGCGCAGTGCGAGCGGGATGAGGACGACGATGACGATCGCGTTGAAGATCACCGCCGACAGCACCGCAGAGGCCGGCGAGTGCAGGTGCATGACGTTGAGTGCCGCGAGCCCCGGGTACACGCCCGTGAACATCGCGGGGATGATCGCGAAGTACTTGGCGACGTCGTTGGCGATCGAGAACGTGGTCAGCGCCCCGCGCGTGATGAGCAGTTGCTTG
>CAZFTZ010000349.1:0-3237 GCA_964521875.1 uncultured Cellulomonas sp.
GCGGACGGCCCGCGTCGAGGCCGGTGATCGGCTCGCCCGCGAGGTAGTTGTACGCGAGCAGCCCGCCGGCGTCCGGCTCGCCCTCCAGCGCGGCGCGGAACAGCGCGCCGAACACGTCGTCGGCCTTCACCGCCGTGCCCACAGCGGCCGCGAACTCGCCGAACAGACCCGCCCAGGCGTCGACCTCGCTCGCGCCGTTGTTGCAGTGGACCATCGCCACCGCGTCGCCCGCGGGGGTGGTGACGACGTCGATCTCGTGGTGCAGGTGCGTCAGCGGCCGCTCGAGCACCACCATCGCGAAGATCGACGTGCCCGCCGACACGTTGCCGGTGCGCGGCGCGACCGAGTTGGTGGCGACCATGCCGGTGCCGGCGTC
Source organism: uncultured Cellulomonas sp. (assembly GCA_964521875.1). Classification (GTDB taxonomy): domain Bacteria; phylum Actinomycetota; class Actinomycetes; order Actinomycetales; family Cellulomonadaceae; genus Cellulomonas. The sequence goes on from CAZFTZ010000349.1 coordinate 377, forward strand.
GCCCTCGGGGGGGCACAACGGGATGCCGGGCGTCAGCGTCCCGGTCGGGTCGAGCAGGGCCGCGCCCTCGTCGGTCAGGTCGCCAGCGGGCTCGCCCGCGCTCAGCACCTGCGGCAGGAGGGCGAGCAGCGCCGGCCCGCGCCCGACGAGCTCGTCGTACTGCGTCAGCATCCGCGCGTCGTAGCTGCCGGTCGCGGGGTCGACGGGGAACATGCCCGACGCGTCGCCGACGCCGAGCACCTTGCGCCCGGTGAGCTTCCAGTGGACGTACCCGGCCAGGGTGGTGAGGAACGCGACGGCCGGCACGTGCGGCTCGTCGTCCAGGATCGCCTGGTAGTGGTGCGCGACCGACCAGCGCAGCGGGATGTTGAACCCGAACCGCTCGCTCAGTGCCGCCGCGGCGCGGCCGGTCGAGGTGTTGCGCCAGGTGCGGAACGGCACCAGCAGCTCGCCGGCCTCGTCGAACGCCAGGTAGCCGTGCATCATCGCGGAGACACCGAGCGCACCCACGCTCGGGGCGATGCCACGGCGCTCGCAGTCGGCGAGCAGCGAGGCGACGGCGCCGCGCAGCCCGTCCCACACCGCCTCGAGGGAGTACGTCCAGACGCCGTCCACCAGCCGGTTCTCCCAGTCGTGGCCGCCGGTGGCCAGGACCTGGTGGTCCGGGCCGACGAGGCACGCCTTGATACGGGTCGATCCGAGCTCGATGCCGAGTGACGTGCCACCGGTGGGGGTGTCGACCGCCATTGGTCCGCTCCTTGCCTTCGTGGTCGGGCATCTGATGTTAACGCTCACACACTGCTGGACGGCAACGCCGCCGACGCAGGCCCAACGGCCCGGGCCGAGTGGCGCGGCTCAACCGCGCGGCGGCCCGCTGCTGGCGCGCACGACGACGCTCGTCGCGATCAGCCGGGACGCGGGACCGTCCTCGCCGGCGATGGCCGCCAGCAGCACCTGCAGGCACCGCTCCCCCAGCGCGGCGAACTCCTGCCGCACGGTGGTCAACGGCGGGAAGAAGTGCGCCGACCCGTCGACGTCGTCGAAGCCGACCACCGAGACGTCGTCGGGCACCCGCACGCCCGCCTCGGCGAACGCATGCAGCAGTCCGAGCGCGAGCTGGTCGTTCGCCGCGAACACCGCGGTCGGCAGGTCGTGCTGCCCGACGAGCTCACGTCCCACGGCGTAGCCGCGGTCGGCGCTCCAGTCGCCGGGGATCGGCTCGCCGGCCTCGACACCCGCCGCCGCGAGCTCGTCGCGCCAGCCCTCGATGCGTCGCCGGGCGTCCAGCCAGTCCAGCGGGCCGGCGAGGTGAACCACCTGGTGGTGTCCCAGGTCGAGCAGGTGGCGCACCGCCTGACGGCCACCCAGGTACTGGTCCACCGCGACGGTGCGCAACGGCGCCGGCAGGTCGACCGGGCCCACCATCACCACGGGAACCGGGGTGCCGAACGCCCGCACCGCCTCGACCGCCTCGTCGTGCGCCGCGACCACCACCACGCCGTCGACGCCCTCGGCCATGAAGTGCTCCAGCACGCCCGCGACGTCGCCGGCGTCCCACTCCGGCAGGGTGGCCACCGAGACGAACAGGCCGGCGTCACGCGCGGCGCGCTCGACGGCGATGAGCGTGCTCGTCGGGCCGAACAGCGCCGAGCCGGAGCTCAGCACGCCGATGGTGCCGCTGCGGCGCGTGACCAGCGCGCGGGCGGCGAGGTTGCGCCGGTAGCCGAGCTGGGCGATCGCGTCGAGCACCCGCTGGCGGGTGGCCGGCAGCACGCTGGGGTGGTCGTTGAGCACGCGCGAGACGGTCTGGTGCGAGACGCCCGCCAGCGCGGCGACGTCGCTCATCGCCGGCGGTCGGTCGCCTGCCATCGTCGTCTTCCCTCCGGACCGCCGTGCGGCGCGGTCACCGCCCGATCATGCCGCTACAGCGCGAGGTGCAGCCGCAGCGCGCGGTCGAGCTGTGCCAGGACGTCGGCCGGCAGGGTGCCGATCGGCGGCGTAGTGATCCGATGGAAGGCAAGCGCGCGGATCTGCTCGGTCTGCGCCTTCGACTCCCGCCGCAGCCCAGCCGTACCGGCCTCGATGCGCAACTGGTACGACCACAGGCGGGAGACGTTCGTCGTCAGCGGGACGACGGTGATGACGCCACCACCGACCTTCGTCGCGGCACGGTTGGTCTCATCGCTGCTCACGATGACCGCGGGACGCCTGCCCCTCGCCTCGCTCCCTTCGGCGGGATCCATGTCCACCCAGCAGACGTCGCCTCGGCGGATCACCGGTCTTCCTCATCCCACGGCTCGTCCTCGAGACCGTCCATGTTGGTGGTCTCCCACAGCCGGAACTCGTCCCAGTCCATCTCACGGAACTCGGCCTCGTACTCGGCCTGAAGGTCCGTCGAGCGAAGCTGCCGGATCGCGTCCTGAACCGCGGCGGAGCGCCCCGGCAGTCCCAGCTTCGCCACGTGGGCGTCCAGGGTGGCGAGGTCCTCGTCGGACAGGCTCACCGAGATCTTCTTCGCCACATCGGCGATCGTACTCATGTTCCTACCTCCGGTAGCAACGGCAGTATGCGTCGAAAGGGGGCAGACGCATGCGCGATGAGACAGGAGGCGAACGCCGAGCAAGACGAACCCGGCCCTCGTCGGGGACGAGAGCCCGATGCCCCGGGCTGTGGTCGGCTCGCGCGCCTCAGTGCTGAGGCTTGCCCAGCTCCACCGACCGTGCGGCGGCTGCCCTCGCCGCCGCGACCACGCCCGCCCGCACCCCGTGCGCGTCGAGCTCGGCCACCGCGGCCACCGTGGTCCCGCCGGGCGACGACACGCGCTCCCGCGCCACCGTCGGGTGCTCGCCGGCGACCACCAT
>CAZFTZ010000350.1:0-9179 GCA_964521875.1 uncultured Cellulomonas sp.
GACGAACGCCTCGGCGATCACCACGGCGCCGGTGGTGAACGGGATGGTGACGCCGAACCAGGCGTCGATCCGGGCGCCGAGCAGGCCGCGGCGGCCCAGCAGGCTCAGCAGCGCGACGCCGCCGACGACCGGCGGCATCACGAGTGGCATCGTCAGCACCGCCCGCAGCAGGTTCTGGCCGCGGAACCGGGTGCGGGCCAGCAGCCACGCCATCGGCACGCCGAGGACGAGGCAGACGGCTGTGGCAGCGGTGGCGGTGCGCAGCGACAGCCACAGGGCCTGCAGCACCGTCGGGGAGGTGACCAGCTCGCCGAGCCGGCCCCAGGGCGAGCGGACCAGCAGCGCGACGAACGGTCCGGCGAGGAACGCCAGCCCGAGCAGGGCGGGGACGAGCAGGGCGACCGGCACGCGTCCCGTGCGCCGGCGGGAACGGCTGCGCGCAGACCGCGGCGCGCGCGGGCCGGTGGACTCGCGCGCGCCGAGGGCCTCCTCCGTCATGCGGTCAGGATGCCGGGTCGAAGCCCGCGTCGGTGAGCACCTTCTGGCCGTCGGCCGACAGCACGAGGTCGACGAAGGCCTGGGCGGCGTCGGGGTTCGCGGTGTCCTTTGTCGTGGCGATCGGGTAGTCGTTGATGACGCTCGCCGCCTCGGGGAAGGTGATCGTCTCGACGGCGTCGCCGGCGGCGATGGCGTCGGTCTTGTAGACCATGGCCGCGTCCACCTCCCCGCCGGTCACCAGCGCGAGCGTCGCCTTGACGTCCTGGCCGTAGGTGTCGGGCGCGGCCGTCAGGCCGGCCTTGTCGAAGACCGACTTGGCGGCGGTGCCGCAGGGCGCGGACTCGTCGCACAGCGCGAGCTTGAGGTCGGCCTTGGTGAAGTCGGCCAGGCCGGTGACGCCGGCCGGGTTGCCCTTCGGCACGACGATGACCAGCGAGTTGTGGGTGAACAGCTGCGAGTCGTTCATCACGGCCGCGGCGTCCGTCATCGTCTTGGTGTTCGCCGAGGCGAACACGTCGGCCGGTGCGCCGGCGACCAGCTGCTGGGACAGCGTGCCCGACGAGCCGAAGTTGAACGTCACCTTCAGGTCGGGGTTGGCGGCCATCAGCTCGTCCCCGATCGCGGTGAACGTGTCCTGCAGCGACGCTGCCGCGAACACGACGAGGTCGCCGGTCAGCGCGGGCGCGGCGGGGGTGGTGGGGGCGGCGCTGGTGGCGGCGGGCGCGCTCGACGCGGCTGCGTCGTTCGCGGCGCCCGACGAACAGCCGGCGAGTGCGAGCCCGGCCACCGCTGCGAGCAGCACGGCGGCATTGCGGCGACGGATCTTCACTGGTGACTCCCCGAGCTCTCGACGATGACTTCGGTTGCCTTGATCACGGCGACGGCGAGGACGCCGGGCTCGAGCCCCAGCTCGTCCGCCGCCTCACGACTGATGAGGGACACGAACCGGTGGGGGCCGGACTGGATCTCCACCTGGGCCATCACGGTGTCGCGCAGCACGCGCGTGACGATGCCGGTGAACCGGTTGCGCGCGGACACGGTGCCCTTGTGCCCGTCCGGGGGGTTGGTCGCCATCTCCTGGGCGAGGTGCGCCAGGTCGCGGCCGTCCACCATGAGCCGTCCGCTCGCGTCGGACTTGCGGGCGGGCAACCGGCCGGCTTCGACCCATCGGCGGACGGTGTCGTCGCTGACGCCCAGCAGGAGAGCCGCCTCGAGGATCCGGAACTCGGGCATGGGGACGACGTTGGCCCTGGTTGCGACCGCAGACGCGGGCCGAACGTCCTAGGCGGACCCGCACATGCGTGCACCTACGGCCACGATCCACCGCAGGTGCGAACCTCGTCACCCGTTCGGCGTATCCCACGGCCTGCGACGGTACGTCCGAGGTCCCGCGGCCGCCCGGCGGGCAGCGCCTACGCTGGCCGCGTGCACAACCAGGACGCGGCAGTGGAGCCGCCGGCGCGCGTGGTGCCTGCCGCCCGTGAGGTGGTCCGCGCGACGGTGACGACCGATCCGCTGGACGTCACCGAGCACGCGCGCCTCGTCGGGCGCGATGCCGCGGGCGCGGTCGTCACGTTCGCCGGCGTGGTGCGCGACCACGACCACGGCGCGACCGTCTCCTGGCTGGAGTACACCGCCCACCCGGACGCCGCCGCGATCGTCGCCGCGATCGCCCGCGAGGTCGCCGACGACTTCGACGTCGACGCGATCGCGGTGAGCCACCGCGTCGGGCGGCTCGAGATCGGCGACTGTGCGCTGGCGGCCGCCGTCTCGTCGGCCCACCGCGGAGCGGCGTTCGCGGCGACCGCCGAGCTCGTCGAGCGCGTGAAGAAGCGGCTGCCGGTGTGGAAGCGCCAGGTGTTCGGAGACGGCACCAGCGAGTGGGTCAACTCGCCGTGAGGCTCAGCCCCCCGCGAACGGGGGCAGCACGTCGAGCGTGACGCCGGCGGACAGCTCGCGGTCGCGGTGCTCGTCGAGCCGGCCGTCCACCAGCACGCTGCACGCACCGAGCACCTGGAGCAGCCGCGGTCCGTGAGCGTCCACCGCCCGTGCCAGCAGCGCGGCCGTGGTCGTCGGGCCGGCGACCTCGAACGACTCCTCGGGCAGGCCCGCCGCCTCACCCGCCGCGGCGAACCACCGCACCGTCACGTTCCCGGACATCTCAGCCCCCGATCCTGCTCATCGTCCGCGCCGGCTGGACGAAGCCGGCGTCCCCGATACCGTGCCACTCCGGCTTGGTCCGCACCGCGGCGGTCCACAGCGCGGCGAGCTCGTCGTCATCGGCCCCGGCGCGCATCGGGCCGAGCAGGTCGGTCTCGTCCCGTGCGAACAGGCAGCTGCGCACCTTCCCGTCCGCGGTGAGGCGCACCCGGTCGCAGGAGTCGCAGAACGGCCAGCTGACCGACGCGATCACCCCGACGGCGCCCGGGCCGCCGTCGACGAGCCAGGGACGGGCCGGTGCCGGGCCGCGCTCGCCCTTGTCGAGCGGGGTCAGCGTGAAGCGGGCGCTCAGCCGGTCGAGGATCTCGGCGGCGGTGACCACCTGCGAGGAGTCCCACGCGTCCGCGGGACCGATCGGCATCTGCTCGATGAAGCGCAGGAAGTAGCGGTGCTCGAGCGCGAACGCGAGCAGGTCGCACGCCTCGTCGTCGTTGACTCCGCGCATGAGGACGGAGTTGAGCTTGACCGGTCGCATCCCGGCGGCGCGGGCCGCGGCCATCCCGGCCAGGACGTCCGGCAGCCGGTCGCGGTGGGTCAGCGTGGCGAAGCGATCGGGGACCAGGGTGTCGAGGGAGACGTTGACGCGCCCGATGCCCGCGGCCGCGAGGTCGTCGGCCCGCTGCGCCAGGCCGATGCCGTTGGTGGTGAGCGCGAGGTGGGGCGCGGCGCCGTCCTCGCCGCGCAGCGCGGCGCTCGCGGCGACGATCTCCTCCAGGCCGGTGCGCAGCAGGGGTTCGCCGCCGGTGAAGCGGACGCTGCGGATGCCCAGGTGCTCGACGCCGATGCGGACCAGGCGGACCACCTCGTCGTCGGTGAGCACCGACTCGCGGGGCAGCCACGGCAACCCTTCCGGTGGCATGCAGTAGGAGCAGCGGAGGTTGCAACGGTCGGTGAGCGACACGCGCAGGTTGCGGGCGACGCGGCCGTGCTCGTCGGTCAGCCGCGCCTGCGCCGCGGGCTCCTCGCCGAGCCTGGTCATGCCGGGGATCGTAGGCACAGGTCAACGGCCGTGCCCGTGACCAAAGGCCGGGCGTGGGAGCACCCCGGTGGCCGTTACGCTCGCCGGGTGGGCACCGTGGCCGATCCCCTGACCCGCGCCGCGCGGATGCGCTCCGTCGAGGAGCACGTCGCGGCCGTGCTCGCCGGTGCGCAGCCGACGCCGGTGGAGCGGGTGGCGCTCGCGGACGTCGCCGGCCTGGTGCTCGGCGAGGACGTCGCGTCCCGCGTGGACCTGCCCGGCTTCGACAACTCCGCGATGGACGGGTACGCGGTGCGGCTGGCGGACGTCGCAGGCGCCTCGCCCCCCGCACCCGTCGCCCTGCCGGTGGCGGACGACGTGCCGGCGGGCGACGGGCGCCTCGTCGTGCTCGCCCCCGGGACCGCGGTCCGGATCATGACCGGCGCCCCGGTGCCGTCCGGCGCCGAGGCGATCGTCCCGTTCGAGGACACCGACCGCGGCACGACGACGGTCGCGATCCACGTCGCACCACAGGCGGGCGAGCACGTGCGGCGCCGCGGCGAGGACGTCTCCGTCGGTGCGACGGTGCTGACCGCCGGGACGGTCGTCGGGCCCGCGCAGGTGGGGCTGCTCGCGGCGTGCGGGCACACCGACGCTCCGGTGCACCGGGCGCCGCGGGTCGTGGTGCTGTCGACCGGCTCCGAGCTCGTGCCCGCCGGCCGTCCGCTCGGCCCCGGCCAGATCTACGACTCCAACCGGCCGATGCTCGTCGCGGCCGCCCGAGCGCTGGGTGCGCGGGTGACGACCGCCCCGGCCATCCCCGACGAGCCGGGGGCGCTGGCCGACGCGGTACGCGAGCACCTGGCGGACGCCGACGTGGTGCTCACCACGGCCGGCGTCAGCGCGGGGGCGTACGACGTGGTGCGCGAGGACCTGGTCACGCTGGTCGACGACCCGGCGGACGTGCAGCTGGTGCACGTCGCGATGCAGCCGGGCAAGCCGCAGGGCCTGGCATGGGTCGGGGAGCGGCGGGTGCCGGTGCTCGGCCTGCCGGGCAACCCGGTGAGCGCCTACGTCTCGTTCCACCTGTTCGCACGGCCGCTGCTGCGGCTGCTGGCGGGGCACGCCACGCTGGCGGCGCCGGTGGTCGGCGCCCGGCTGACCGAGCCGGTGTCGCACAAACCCGGCCGGCGCGCCTACCTGCGGGTGCGGCTGGCGGCGGGTCCGGACGGGTGGCTGGCGACGCCGGTCGGCGCCAACGGCTCGCACCTGCTCGGCGCGCTGGCGCACGCGGACGCGCTGCTCGTCGTTCCGGAGGACGTGGCGACGCTCGAGGCCGGGGCGGCGGCGCGCGTCGTCGTCACCGAGCCGGGCGCGCTGGAGGGGAGGGTGCCGTGACCGACGAGATCCGGCTCACGCACGTCGACGAGCGCGGCGCCGCCCGCATGGTCGACGTCGCGGACAAGGCAGTCACCGTGCGGACCGCGACCGCCCGGGGGCGGGTGGTGGTGTCGGCGCAGGTCGTCGAGCTGCTGCGCGGCGCGGGCGTGCCCAAGGGCGACGCCCTCGCGGTCGCGCGCATCGCCGGCATCCAGGCGGCCAAGCGCACCCCGGACCTGGTGCCGCTCGCGCACCCGATCGCCATCCACGGCGTCACGGTGGACCTCGAGGTGGCCGACGAGGCCGTGGAGATCACCGCGACGGTCCGCACCGCCGACCGCACCGGCGTGGAGATGGAGGCGCTGACCTGCGTCGCGGTCGCCGGGCTGGCGCTGGTGGACATGGTGAAGGCGGTGGACCGCGGGGCGGTGATCACCGACGTGCGCGTCGTCGCGAAGGCCGGCGGGAGGTCGGGCGAGTGGCACCGGCCGGGGGAGTGAGCCGAGCGCTCGTCGTCACCGTGTCGACGCGGGCGGCAGCCGGCGTGTACTCCGACGAGTCCGGGCCGGCCGCGGCCGCGGCGCTGGGCGCGCTGGGGTTCTCCGTCACCGGGGTCCAGGTGGTGCCGGACGGCGCGGCCGTCGGGGAGGCGCTGCGGGCGGCGGTCGAGGCGGGCTACGCGCTCGTCGTCACCACCGGCGGCACCGGCCTGGCGCCCGACGACGTCACGCCGGAGCAGACCGCACCGCTGCTCGACCGGCCGGTGCCGGGCCTGGCGGAGGCAGTGCGGGCGGCGGGTGTCGCGGCCGGTGCGACGGCAGCCGTGCTGTCACGAGGCGTCGCGGGGCTCGCCGGCCGGACGCTGGTCGTCAACCTGCCGGGGTCGACGAAGGCCGTCACCGAGAGCCTGGCGGCGGTCGGCGCGGCGCTGGTGCACGCGACCGAGCAGGTCGGAGGCGGCGACCACCCGCGGCACGGGCACCGGCCGGCCCGGTAGCGGTCGGCCGGCCGGTCGTGGTGCCCGGAGCGAGCGCCGGCACGGCGTGGTGACGGCTCGGCGCAGCCATCCGGCAGGTCGACGGCACCCGCCGCGACTCAGTAGCGCGGCAGGCTCGGGTCGACCTCGTCGGCCCAGGCCAGGACGCCGCCGGCGAGGTGGCTCACCCGGGACAGCCCGCGCGCGCGGGCCAGGCGCAGCACGTCGGCGGAGCGAACGCCGCTGCGGCAGTAGAGGACGACGTCGCGGTCGCGCGGCCGCTCGTCGAACGCCTCGTCGGCCGCGAACGCCCCCTGCGGGACCAGCCGCGAGCCGGGGATGGCGACCAGCGTGTGCTCGTCGGGCTCCCGCACGTCCACCAGGTCGAAGTCGTCCTCGCCGCGCTCGCGGGCGGCGAGCCGCTCGGCGAGCGCGCGCGGGCCGATGGCGGGCAGCGGCACCTCGCACACCTCGGGCTCGTCGGCCAGCGCGGTAACGGCCGGGGTGGTCGGCGAGGGCTGCAGCGGCACGTGACGCCATGTGCCGGCGAGCGCGTCGAACACCGCGAGGCGGCCCAGCAGCGGCTCGCCGACACCGACGATCAGCTTGAGCGCCTCGATCGCCATCGCCGACCCGACCGCCCCGCAGACGGCGCCGAGCACCCCGGCCTGCGCGCAAGACGGCACGGTGCCGGGCGCGGGCGGGTGCGGGAACACGTCGCGGTACTGGATCGCCTGGTGCCCGGCGGGCGGGGCGGACCAGAACACGGTCACCTGCCCGTCGAAGCGCAGCACCGACCCCCACACCAGCGGCCGGTCGGCCAGCACGCACGCGTCGTTGACCAGGTAGCGCGTCGGGAAGTTGTCCGAGCCGTCGAGCACCAGGTCGTAGCGGCTCACCAGGTCGAGCGCGTTGGAGGCGTCGAGGTGGAACCGGTGGCGCTCGACGACGACATCGGGGTTGATGCCGTGGACCGTCGCCGCGGCGGAGTCGACCTTGGGTGTGCCGACGGCTGCCGAAGGGTGCACCACCTGGCGCTGCAGGTTGGAGACGTCCACCGTGTCGAAGTCGACGACGCCGAGGGTGCCCACGCCGGCGGCGGCCAGGTACAGCAGCACCGGGGAGCCGAGGCCGCCGGCGCCGACGACGAGCACCCGGGCGTTGCGCAGCCGGCGCTGGCCCTCGTCGCCGACGCCCGGCACCAGGACGTGCCGGGAGTAGCGCGTCAGCTCGGCCGCCGTCAGCGGCGGACCGGGCTCGACGAGCGGCGGCAACGGCATGGTGCGCTCCTTCGCGTCGGTCCGGCAGGTGCTCGGGTGTGGCTCGACGCTAGGCAGCGACGGGCTCGTCGGGCCGGGCCGTACGTCCCTGCACCGGGCGCGGAGCAGCCGAGGCCCGGCCGAAGAGGAACGCGCCCAGCAGGTAGGCGACCGCCAGGCCGACGAACGCCCCGCGTGACCAGCCGGTGTCCGGCAGCGCCGCGGCGCCCAGTGCGGCCGCGCCGACGAACGCCGCGTTGTACAGCACGTCGTAGAGCGCGAACGCGCGGCCGCGGTAGGCGTCGGCGGTGTCGCGCTGCACGATCGTGTCGACGGCGATCTTGGCGGCCTGCGCCGCCAGGCCGAGCACCACCGCGCCCGCGATGACCACCGGCAGGCTCACCGTGACCACCAGCATCAGCTGGCTGACGGCCGCGACCAGCAGGCAGACGACGATCCACCGGTGGGTGCCCAGCCGCGGCGACAGGATCGGCGTCACCACCACCGCGACGAAGAACCCGGCGCCGGTGGCCGCGACGATCGTCGCGAACGTGGCGATGCCGGCGCTCAGGTCGGCCGGGTCGTTGAGCAGGTTGCGCGAGATGAGGATGCTCGCCATCAGCACGACCCCGTACAGCAGCCGGTGCCAGGCCATGATGCCGAGCGCCTGCGCGGGCGTGCGGCGCGCGACGAGGTAGCGGGCGCCGTCTGCCAGGCCGTGCCCGACGACGGCCAGGGCGGCGTGCAGCGGCACCGTGCTGGGCTCGTCGGGCCCGAGCTGGTCCCTGCCGATCCGCAGCGCGAGGGTCGCCGCCGTCGCCTGGATCGCCGCCGCGACGACGAGCGCGACCGCGTCCCGGCCACGTCCCTCCGCCATGAGCAGGCTCAGTCCGGCCCCGAGCCCGCCGCCGACGAACGAGGCGACGGAGCCGAGCGTCGGCGCCAGCGAGTTCGCGGTCAGCAGCAACGGCCCGGCGACCACCTTGGGCTGCGACGCGGAGAGCGCCGCGAGCAGGAACCGGTTGACGCTCAGCGTCGCCAGCGCCAGCACGTAGACGGCCGGGCCGACGCCCGCGGTCACCATGAGCAGGGCGACGACCAGCGTCAGCGCCATCCGCACGAAGTTGCCGACGACGAGCACCTGGCGCCGACGCCACCGGTCGAGGAACACCCCGGCCCACGGCCCGACGAGCGTGAACGGCAGCAGCAGCACCGCGAAGGCCGCCGCGACGGCGCCCGCGGTGGCGGCGTTCTCCGGGGAGAAGAAGAACAGCGTCGCCAGGCCGACGGTGAACATGCCGTCGGCACACTGGCTGACGAGGCGCACGGTCAGCAGTCGTCGGAAGCCGACCAGCGGCCAGAGCGCCTTGAGGTCGGCGGTCACCTGCACCGGAACAGGTTAGGGGTCGCCCGGGCAGGCCGGTCCTCAGGCGAGGATCGTCGTTACCGTCACCCAGGTCTCGGCGCGGCCGAGCGCGAACAGCTCGTCGCAGGTCAGCTCGATCGCCGAGGCGGCGTTGCCGCACGCCGGGAACACGGTGGCGAACCGCTGCAGCGACGTGTCGAGGTAGACGGTGGCGGCCGGCGGGTTGCCGAACGGGCACACGCCGCCGGGCTCGTGGCCGGTCAGGCGCAGCACCTCGTCCCCGGCGAGCATCCGGGCCTTGAGGCCGAACGTCGCCCTGAACGCGGCGTTGTCCACGCGGGTGTCGCCCGCGGTGACGACGAGGATCGCGCTCTCCGGCGAGGCGCCGCGGAAGCTGAGCGTCTTGGCGATCCGCCGCGGCTCGACGCCGAGCGCGGCCGCGGCGAGCTCGACGGTGGCCGACGACTGCGCCGTCTCGATGACGTCCCCGGCGCGGCCGAAGCCGGCGAGGTGGGCGCGGGC
>CAZFTZ010000351.1:0-6214 GCA_964521875.1 uncultured Cellulomonas sp.
CGCGCGGGCTCGCCGGCCCTCGGAGTGCAGCCGGCGCGGGTCGGCCCAGCCCTCGTCCAGCGCGGCGAGGTAGGCCTCGCGCGCGGCGGGCAGCAGCGGCGCCTGCCCGCCCGCGTCGAGCACCACGCGGTCGGTCGTCACGAGCAGCAACCTAACCCGTGGCGCCGCACGTCATGACGGTTCACGGTGGCACGTCACCACGAGCGCGAACGCTCCCCACGACGGGCATGGCGCGCGCTACGCTGGGCGCGGCTGAGGACTAAAGTCCCAGGCCGGAGAGTTCCCCGTCGTCCCTGCGAAGCGGAAGGCAGGCCGTGCACCCGGACCACCGACGTCGCACCGGTCCTCGCCGAGCCCTCGTCGGCTCGGGGCTGCTGGTCGCGGCCACCGTCCTGTTGTCCGGCTGCTCCGACACGCTCTGGCGCGGCTTCCTGCCGGGTGACTCCGCGAACGAGGTGACCGACCAGACGGCGCGCATCAGCGCCCTGTGGCGCGGCTCCTGGGTCGCCGCGCTGCTCGTCGGGCTGCTGACGTGGGGCCTGATCCTGTGGTGCGTCACCGTCTACCGCAAACGCAAGGACGACGACTCGCTGCCGATCCAGCTGCGCTACCACGTGCCGCTCGAGGTGATGTACGTCGTGCTGCCGATCGTCATGATCGGTGTGCTGTTCTTCTTCACCAACCGCGACACCAGCGAGATCACCGCCACGGACAAGCCGGCCGACCTGCACGTCCAGGTGATCGGCAAGCAGTGGTCCTGGGACGTGAACTACCTGGACGACGGCGCGTACGACACCGGTGTGCAGGCGCAGGACCTGAGCCAGTCCGGGTCGCTGGACGGCGTCATCACCATCTGGTTGCCGGTCGACGAGCGGGTCGAGTTCACCCTCAACTCCCGGGACGTCATCCACTCGTTCTGGGTGCCGGCCTTCCTCTACAAGATGGACGCCATCCCCGGGCGCACCAACACGTTCCAGGTGACGCCCACCGCGATCGGCGAGTACCACGGCAAGTGCGCCGAGCTGTGCGGCGAGTACCACGCGAAGATGCTGTTCAACGTCAAGGTCGTCTCCCGCGCTGACTACGACGCGCACATCGCCGACCTCAAGGCGCAGGGCAAGTCCGGCGAGCTGGGGCTGGACTACAGCCGCGAGCAGGACGTGACGACCATCGGAAGTGAGGGCTGATGGCGACCCACGCGGAGGTGATCCCGGGCCTGGCGCCGCGCCAGCAGACGCTCGGCCGGACCGTCGTCAAGTGGCTGACGAGCACCGACCACAAGACGATCGGCTACCTGTACCTCATCACGTCGTTCGTGTGGTTCCTCATCGGCGGCGTGCTGGCGCTGCTGATCCGCGCCGAGCTGTTCGCCCCCGGTGTGCAGGTGTTCCAGAACGGCGAGCAGTACAACCAGGCGTTCACCATGCACGGCACGATCATGCTGCTGCTGTTCGCGACGCCGTTGTTCGCCGGCTTCGTCAACGTGATCATGCCGCTGCAGATCGGCGCGCCGGACGTCGCGTTCCCGCGGCTCAACATGCTGGCGTACTGGTTCTACCTGTTCGGCGGCATCATCGCCGCGGCGGGCTTCCTCACCCCGCAGGGCGCCGCGGCCTTCGGCTGGTTCGCCTACGCGCCGCTGTCCGACACGGTCTACACGCCCGGCCTGGGCGGAGACCTGTGGGTGTTCGGGCTGGCCCTCGGCGGGTTCGGCACCATCCTCGGCGCGGTCAACTTCATCACGACGATCGTCACGATGCGGGCGCCCGGCATGACGATGTTCCGGATGCCGATCTTCACCTGGAACGCCCTCATCACGTCGCTGCTGGTGCTGATGGCGTTCCCGCCGCTGGCGGCCGCGCTGTTCGGCCTGGGGGCGGACCGGCGGCTCGGGGCGCAGATCTTCAACCCCGACAACGGCGGGGCGATCCTGTGGCAGCACCTGTTCTGGTTCTTCGGGCATCCCGAGGTGTACATCATCGCGTTGCCGTTCTTCGGCATCGCGTCGGAGATCATCCCGGTGTTCAGCCGCAAGCCGATCTTCGGCTACAAGGGCCTGGTGTACGCGACGATCGCGATCGCCGCGCTGTCCGTGACGGTGTGGGCGCACCACATGTACGTCACCGGCGCGGTGCTGCTGCCGTTCTTCAGCTTCATGACGATGCTCATCGCGGTGCCGACCGGCGTGAAGTTCTTCAACTGGATCGGCACCATGTGGCGCGGCAAGCTGACGTTCGAGACACCGATGCTGTGGACCATCGGGTTCCTGGTGACGTTCCTGTTCGGCGGACTGACCGGCGTCATCCTGTCCAGCCCGGCGCTGGACTTCCAGCTCTCCGACACCTACTTCGTCGTGGCGCACTTCCACTACGTCGTCTTCGGCACCGTGGTGTTCGCGATGTTCGCCGGGTTCTACTTCTGGTGGCCCAAGTTCACCGGCCGGATGCTCGACGAGCGGCTGGGCAAGGTGCACTTCTGGCTGCTGTTCGTCGGGTTCCACACGACGTTCCTGGTGCAGCACTGGCTCGGCGTGCGCGGCATGGCCCGCCGCTACTTCGACTACTCGCCCGACGACGGGTTCACCTGGATGAACCAGCTGTCCACCGTCGGCTCGGCGATCCTCGCGGTGTCGATGCTGCCGTTCCTCTACAACGTGTACGTCACGTGGCGCCGGGCGCCGATGGTGACGCTCGACGACCCGTGGGGCTACGGCAACTCGCTGGAGTGGGCGACCAGCAGCCCGCCGCCGCGGCACAACTTCACCTCGCTGCCGCGCATCCGTTCCGAGAGGCCGGCGTTCGACCTGCACCACCCGGAGGTCGCCGCCCTCGACCACGTCGAGCCCGAGCCGCTGGTCAGCGCGGCCGACGGTGACGGGGACGGGGGCACGCGGTGAAGCTCGAGGCGAGGCTGTTCCTGGCGGGGGTCGCGTTCTTCATCCCGATCGGGCTGATCTACGCCGCCCTGACGCACGGCCACGAGCTGGTCGGCGCGCTCGCGCTGCCGCTCGTCGGCGGCCTGGTCGGCATGATCGGCGGCTACTTCGCGCTGCTCGCCCGCCGCATCGACGAGCGCCCGGAGGACGACGAGCACGCGGAGATCGCCGACGGCGCCGGGGACCAGGGCGTGTTCGCCCCGTGGAGCTGGTGGCCGCTGGTGCTGGCGGCCGCGGCGGCGCTGGCGTTCGCGGCGATGGCCGTCGGCTACTGGCTGCTGGTCATCGCGCTGCCGATCGGGGTCGTCGGGCTGGTGGGCTGGGTGTTCGAGTTCAGCCGCGGGCAGCACGCGCACTGACGACGCCGACCCCCACCGGGTCAGGGCACGCGGCGGGCGGCCGTGAGGAACACCGGGTACTCGCTGCCGTCCTTGTGCACGACGAAGACGGTCGAGAACCCGGCCGGGACGAACCCGGCCGTGGTGAGCAGCTGCTCCAGCGCCGCGCGCCCGAACCCGTGGTGGCCCGTGAACGACTCGTCGTGCCGGTGGTAGCCGCCGTCCTCGGCGGCCAGGTCGGCCACCAGCAGCAGCCCGCCGGGCATCAGCAGCTCGTGGAAGGTGCGCAGCAGCGCGGCGACGTCGCCGACGTGGTGCAACGCCATCGACGAGTAGACGACGTCGACGGAGCCGCGCTCCAGGGGCTCGGGGGCCGACGAGGCGGTCAGGTCGACCGTCAGCGGCACCAGGCGGGCGGTCGCGGCGGGGCCGGTCGCCGCCGCCTTGCCGGCGGCGACCGCGAGCATGGCCGGCGAGGTGTCGACCAGCAGGATCTCCCGGAACCGGTCGGCGAGCAGCAGGCTCAGCGCGCCGGTGCCGGCGCCGAAGTCGAGCGCGCGGTGGAACGTCCGGTCGCCGAGCAGCGACCGGATCTCGCCGGCGATCGCCCGTGTGCGCAGGGTGCGCTGCTCGTCCTCGTCCCAGGTCGCCGCGGCGGAGTCGAAGTCCACGGGGTCACCCTACGAGCGCCGCGCGTCAGCGGCGGGCGCGGAACGAGAACGTCCGGGCAGGCGGGGTGACCGCCCGCCCGGACGCTGCCGGGGATCAGGCCCGGAGATCAGGCCGGGTGATCAGGCCGGGAGGATCAGGCTCGCCGCCTTCGCGCGGGCGAACCGGGAGGCCGCGTCGGACCAGCTGACGATGTTCCACCACGCCTTGACGTAGTCCGCCTTGACGTTGAGGTAGTCGAGGTAGAACGCGTGCTCCCACATGTCGAGCACCGTGATCGGCACCACGCCGAGCGGGAAGTTGGACTGCTGGTCGTAGAGCTGGAACACGACGAGCTTCGAGCCCAGGGTGTCCCACGCGAGGATCGACCAGCCGGAGCCCTGGATGCCGGTGGCGTTGGCCGCGAAGTGCGCCTGGAACTTCTCGAACGAGCCGAAGAACTCGTCGATCGCGGCCGCGAGCTCGCCCTCGGGACGGTCGCCGCCCTCGGGGGACAGGTTCTGCCAGAACACCGAGTGGTTGACGTGGCCGCCCAGGTTGAAGGCCAGGTTCTTCTCGTGCAGGTTGACGGCCGCGAGGTCGCCCTTGTCGCGCGCCTCCGCCAGCTTCTCCAGGGCCGCGTTCGCGCCCGTGACGTAGGCGGCGTGGTGCTTGTCGTGGTGCAGCTCCATGATCCGGCCGGAGATGTGCGGCTCGAGCGCCGCGTAGTCGTACGGCAGGTCCGGAAGCGTGTAGTCAGCCATCAGTGCCTCTCCTGGTCCGGTCGCGGCCACGTGCCGTGACGAGGTGTCGCCAGGCGCCACCGGACGCATCCTCACCGGTGGGCCTGTCTCAGTCGTACCACGTGCGAGCGTGGCACGCCCACCGGGTGCAACCCCGGTTCGTGCCGGATGATTCCGCACGTCAGGAGCGGGAAACGCGCTCCTGGTCGGTGCCCGCCGCGATCGTTGCAGGCTCGTCGTGCGCGCCCTCGAGCTCGGGGTGCAGGTGCGCCTGCGCGGCCGCGTACTCGGCCGGTGTCACCGGCTCGACGCGGGTCTCGAAGAACAGCCGGGACAGCCTCTGGCGGCGCAGGTCGCCCTTGTAACCCGCCCGGCGCACGCCGCGGGAGTCCTCCGCCGGCGCGATCTGCAGCGGCCGGATGGGCTCGTGCTGCACCCGGATCCACCGCTCGTGCTCGTCGAGCGGGGTGTGCACCTCGACGTACTCGCCGGAGGCGAACCGGACGATGCGCGCCGACTCGTGCCCGTGCAGCACCAGCTCGCGGTCCTTGCGCTGCAGCGCCAGGCAGATCCGCCGGGTCACCCAGAACACGATCGCCGGCACCACGAACAGCGCGAACCGCAGCGTCCACGTGATGTCGTTGAGCGACAGGTGGAAGTGCGTCGCGATCAGGTCGTTCGAGCCGGCGAGCACCAGCACGAAGAACGCCGCGAGCAGCGACATCCCGAACGCGGTGCGGAACGGCGCGTTGCGCGGCCGGTCCAGTACGTGGTGCTCGCGGGTGTCGCCGGTCGCGTAGGCCTCGATGAACGGGTACAGCGCGAGCGGCCCCAGCAGCGCCAGCGGCACGACGAGCCCGGGCACCAGCACGTTGAGCGGCACGGTGAAGTTGCCGATCACCCACTCCGCCTGGCCTGGCATCAGCCGCAGCGCGCCCTCGAGGAAGAGCATGTACCAGTCCGGCTGGGCGCCGGCCGAGACCGGCGACGGGTCGTAGGGGCCGTAGTTCCACACCGGGTTGATCTGCAGTGTCGCGGCCATGAGAGCGATGACGCCGAACACGATGAAGAAGAACCCGCCGGCCTTCGCGACGTAGACCGGGAAGAGCGGGTAGCCGACCACGTTCGAGTTCGACCGTCCGGAGCCGGGGAACTGGGTGTGCTTGTGCAGGAACACGAACGCCAGGTGCAGCCCGACGAGCGCGAGGATCAGCCCCGGTACCAGCAGCACGTGCACCGTGAACAGCCGGGGGATCAGGTCCTTGCCGGGGACCTCGCCGCCGAACAGCGCGTAGGAGGCGTAGGTGCCGATGATCGGGATGCCACGCACCAGGCCGTCGGAGATGCGCAGGCCGTTGCCGGAGAGCACGTCGTCCGGCAGCGAGTAGCCGGAGAAGCCGGCCGCCAGCCCCAGCGTCAGCAGCACGAAGCCGATGATCCAGTTGACCTCGCGCGGCTTGCGGAACGCCCCGGTGAAGAACACCCGCATCATGTGCGTGACGATCGCGGCGAGGAAGATCAGCGCAGCCCAGTGGTGGATCTGCCGCATC
>CAZFTZ010000352.1:0-6573 GCA_964521875.1 uncultured Cellulomonas sp.
GCGCCGCCGGCCTGGCGCCGATGGACCGCTACCTGCTGGCTCGCACCCAGGAGCTCGTCGAGCAGGTGACGGTGGCGCTCGACGGCTACGACATCGCGGCGGCGTGCGCGCTGGTGCGCGAGCACCTCGACGTGCTGACCAACTGGTACGTGCGCACGCAGCGCGACCGGTTCTGGGCGGAGGACGCCGACGCGTTCGACACGCTGTTCACCGCGCTCGAGGTGCTGACGCGTCTCGTCGGGCCGCTCGCGCCGATGGTCGCGGAGGAGATCTGGCGCGGCCTGACCGGAGGCCGCTCGGTGCACCTCACCGACTGGCCGGCGGCCGTCGCGCCCGTCGAGCCGGGGCTGACCGGCGTGATCGACGGCGTGCGGCAGGCGGTGTCGACGACGCTCGGGCTGCGCAAGGCGCACCAGGTCCGGGTGCGCCAGCCGTTGCGCACGCTGACGGTGGCCCTCGCCGACCCGGCCGGTGCCGCCGCGTACACCGACCTGCTCGCCGGTGAGCTCAACGTCAAGCAGGTCGTGCTGGTGCACGACGACGAGCAGACCGCCGCGCGGTACGGCATCTCACGGCGCCTCACCGTCAACGCCCGTGCCGCCGGACCGCGGCTGGGACGCGCCGTGCAAGGGGTCATCCAGGCCGCGAAGGCCGGTGCGTGGACCGAGACGCCCGACGGCGTGGTCGTCACGGTCGACGGCGATCCGGTGCCCCTCGAGCCGGCCGAGTACGAGCTGTCGACGGTCGTCGCCGGCGGCGGGGAGGGCGGTGGGCAGGCCGCGGCGGCGGTGCTGCCGGACGGCGCCGGCTTCGTCGTGCTCGACCTGGCGCTGGACGACGAGCTGCGGGCCGAAGGTGTCGCGCGCGACGCGGTGCGTGCCGTGCAGGACGCGCGCAAGGCGGCCGGCCTCAACGTGTCGGACCGGATCGCGCTGACCCTCGGCGTGCCCGCCGACCAGGTCACGGCCGTCGAGGCGCACCGCGAGTTCGTCGCGCGCGAGACGCTGGCCGTCTCGCTCGTCGTGCGCGTGGCCGACGAGGTCACCGTGGAGCTGCGGGCGGTCCAGGGATGAGCGCGCGCGAGGAGGCCGACGAGGTCTACCAGGCGATCTTCGCCCGGGCGCTCGAGCACCAGATCGACCCGACGCTCGACCGGGTCCGCGAGGTGCTCGCGCTGCTGGGCGACCCGCAGCTGGACTACCAGGTGGTGCACGTCACCGGGACCAACGGCAAGACGTCGACGTCCCGGATGATCGAGCGCCTGGTGCGGGAGCACGGGCTGCGCACCGGGCGGTTCACCTCGCCGCACCTGACGCGGGTCACCGAGCGGATCGCGATCGACGGCGAACCGATCTCGGACGAGGACTTCGTCCGCACCTGGCAGGACGTCGCGCCGTACGTGCACCTCGTCGACCAGCGCCACCTGGAGAGCGGCGGCTACCGGCTCAGCTTCTTCGAGGTGCTGACCGTCATGGCCTTCGCGGCGTTCGCGGACGCGCCGGTCGACGTCGCCGTGGTCGAGGTCGGCATGGGTGGGCGCTGGGACGCGACGAACCTCGTCCACTCGCAGGTCCAGGTGATCGCCCCGGTGGCGATGGACCACCAGCGCTACCTCGGGGACACGCTGGCGGAGATCGCCGGCGTCAAGGCCGGGATCATCGAGGACGGTGGCACGGTCGTCGTCTCGCGCCAGGACGAGGTCGCCGAGGGCGTCATCCTCGCCGAGGCGGCGGCCAAGGGCGCGCGGGTGATCCGCGAGGACGTCGACGTCGCCGTCCTGGAGCGGGCCGTCGCGGTGGGCGGCCAGCTGCTGACGCTGCGCGGACTCGGCGGCGTCTACCAGGACGTCTACCTGCCGCTGCACGGCGAGCACCAGGCCCACAACGCGCTGCTCGCGCTCGTCGCGACCGAGGCGCTGCTCACCGGCGGCGCCGCGCTGTCCGGTGAGGTGGTCGAGGCTGCGTTCGGGGACGCGACGTCGCCCGGCCGGCTCGAGGTGGTGCGCACGTCGCCGACCGTGCTGGTCGACGGCGCTCACAACCCGAACGGCGTCGAGGCGCTGGTCGCCGCGCTGGGCGAGGCGTTCGCGTTCGACCGGCTGATCGGCGTGGTCGCCGTGATGGAGGACAAGGACGCCGAGACGATGCTCGGCATCCTCGAGCCGGCGCTGGACGAGGTGGTCGTCACCCACGCGTCGACGTCGCGGTCGTGGGACCTGGACGACCTCGCGGAGATCGCCGATGACGTGTTCGGGGCGGAGCGGGTGCACCGTGCCGAGCGGCTGGACGACGCGATCGCCCTCGCGGTCGAGCGCGCCGAGTCGGAGGCGGAGCGCGGCTCCGGCGTGCTGGTCACCGGGTCGCTCTACCTCGTCGCCGAGGCGCGGATCCTGCTCGGTCGCCCCTGAAGGTCAACGTTCGCCAACGATTCCGGGTGCCAGGCCGGAGCGGGCGATTCGTCGTCTATGGTCGAGGACGACGGGGGACGGGCGGCGAAGGGCAGGGCATGGCGCTGGACGTGGGCTGGGCGCTGAGCTGGGTCCGCGGCGCGGCGAAGGCGATCGCCGAGCACCGCGACGAGCTGATCGAGCTCGACCGCCAGATCGGCGACGGTGACCACGGGGCGAACCTGGACCGTGGCTTCACGGCGGTCCTCGCGCGGCTCGACGCCCTCCCGGCGCCGCCGGCGCAGGTCGGGGACGTGCTGCGGCTCGTCGCGACCACGCTGATGTCCACGGTCGGCGGTGCCGCCGGCCCGCTGTACGGCACGGCGTTCCTGCGTGCGGCGAAGGCGGCGGCCGCCACCGACCTGGACGCGTCCGCGGTGGTGGCGGTGCTCGCGGCGGCCCTGGACGGCATCCTCACGCGCGGCGCCGCGACGCCAGGGGAGAAGACGATGGTGGACGCGTGGGCGCCCGCCGTCGACGCCGCCGTCGCAGCGGCCGACAACGGCGCGTCCCCGGCGGCGGTGCTGGCCGCGGCGGGCGTCGCGGCCGAGGCCGGGGCCCTGGCGACGATCCCGCTGGTGGCGACGAAGGGCCGTGCCTCGTTCCTGGGCGCCCGGTCGGCGGGCCATCTCGACCCGGGCGCGCGGTCGAGCGAGCTGATCCTGCGGGCGGCGGCCGAGGCCGCCGCGGCGGCGGCGTGAGGCCGGGCGCGGCGTGACCACGGCCGAGGCCGCCACGGGGGCAGGGGGCGGTGCGCCGGCGATCCGGCGCAAGCGCCCGGCGACGATCGTGCTCGCCGAGGCGATGCTCATGCTGGAGGCGTTCCTGCTCGTCTTCGCCACGCTCGTCGGCTACGGGCTGCGCGTGGCGCCGCCCGCGGTGGTGTGGGGCGCCGGTCTCGGCGCTGCGGCCGTGCTGGGCCTGCTGTCCGGGGTCCAGCGGTGGCGCGCCGGGCGTGTCGCGGGTTCGGTCGCTCAGGTGGCGGTGCTCGCGGGTGGGTTCTGGGTGCCGACGATGTTCGCGGTCGGCGGGCTGTTCGTGGTGCTGTGGTTCGCCATGCTGCGACTCGGTGCGCGCATCGACCGGGAGCGTGCCGCGTTCGACGCCGCGCACCCGGACGCGGTCGAGCCGCCGCGCCCGCCGCGGGCCCACTGACCGCTCGTCGGGCAGCTGCGCCTCGCTCGTCGGGCAGCTGCGCCGCTGCCGATAAGGTGCAGCCCATGGCCGACCCGCAGCGCACCCTCGTCCTCGTCAAGCCCGACGGCGTCCGGCGCGGCAACGTGGGCGAGGTGCTCCGCCGGATCGAGACGAAGGGGTACACGCTGGTCGCGCTCGAGCTGCGCACCGCCGCGCCGGCCCTGCTCGAGGAGCACTACGCCGAGCACGCGGGCAAGCCGTTCCTGCCCTCGCTGGTCGAGTTCATGGCCTCCGGGCCGCTGGTCGCCGCCGTGGTCGAGGGGCACGGCGTCGTCGAGGGCTTCCGCGCGCTGGCCGGTGCGACGAACCCGACGGCCGCCGCTCCCGGCACCATCCGCGGCGACCTGGCGCGTGACTGGGGGACGTCGGTGATCGAGAACGTCGTGCACGGCTCGGACTCCCCGGAGTCGGCCGCCCGCGAGATCGCGCTGTGGTTCCCCGCCCTCTGACCGTCGCTCGCCTCCCCGCTCCGCACCGCTCGCCCGCTTAGGCTGCCCTCGTGCACCTGAAGACCCTGACGCTGCGCGGCTTCAAGTCGTTCGCCTCGGCGACGACGCTGAGCCTCGAGCCGGGGATCACGTGCGTCGTTGGACCCAACGGCTCCGGAAAGTCCAACGTCGTCGACGCGCTGACCTGGGTGATGGGGGAGCAGGGCGCCAAGACGCTGCGCGGCGGCACCATGGAGGACGTCATCTTCGCCGGCACGTCGGCGCGCCCGCCGCTGGGCCGCGCCGAGGTGTCGCTGACCATCGACAACGCCGACGGCCACCTGCCGATCGAGTACTCCGAGGTGACGATCAGCCGCACGCTGTTCCGCAACGGCGGGTCGGAGTACGCGATCAACGGCCGCACCTGCCGGCTGCTGGACATCCAGGAGCTGCTGAGCGACACCGGCATGGGCCGGTCGATGCACGTCGTCGTCGGTCAGGGCAAGCTCGACGAGGTGCTGCGGGCGACGCCGGAGGAGATGCGCGCCTTCGTCGAGGAGGCGGCCGGCGTGCTCAAGCACCGGCGCCGCAAGGAGAAGGCGCTGCGCAAGCTCGACGCCACCGCCGCCAACCTCACACGGCTGACCGACCTGACCGCCGAGATCCGCCGCCAGCTGGGCCCCCTCGGCCGCCAGGCGGAGGTCGCGCGCAAGGCCGCCGTCGTCCAGTCGGACCTGCGGGACGCACGCGCCCGGCTGCTGGCCGACGACCTCGCGCAGCTGCAGGCGCAGCTCGCCCAGGAGGTGGCCGACGAGACCGCGCTGCGCGCGCGGCACGACGAGGTCGAGGCGCAGCTGACCCAGACCCGCACCCGGCTCGCCGCCCTGGAGCGCGAGGCCGCCGACGCGGCGCCGCACGTCACCGAGGCCGGCGAGCTGTGGTACCGGTTGTCGGCGCTGCGGGAGCGGCTGCGCGGCACCGCGTCGCTGGCCGCCGACCGTGCCCGGCTGCTCGGCGAGCCGGCGGCCGAGCGCGCCGGCGGGCAGGACGTCGACGAGCTGCTGGCCCAGGCCGAGCGGGTGCGCGCCGCCGAGGCCGAGCTGGTCGCCGAGGTGGGGGTCGCACGCGCCGCGCTGGAGGCCGCGGTGACGACCCGGCAGGCGGCGGAGCAGGACGCCGACCGTGCCGAGCGGGAGCTGGCCACCGCGCTGCGCGCCGCTGCGGACCGTCGCGAGGGGGTCGCGCGCCTGGCCGGGCAGGTCGGCGCCCGGCGCAGCAGGCTGGAGGCGACCGGCGAGGAGATCGGCCGGCTGCGCGCGACGCTGGCCGCCGCCGAGAACCGCGCCCGCGACGCGACGACGAGGTTCACCGAGCTGGAGACGCAGGTCACCGGCGCGGAGGAGGGCGAGGAAGGCCTCGACGCCGCGCACGAGGCGGCGGCCACCGCCCTCGAGGCCGCGGCGGCCCGCGTCGTCGCCCTCAACGACGAGCTCGCAGCCGCGGAGCGTGACCGCGGCAACCTCACCGCGCGCGCCGAGACCCTCGAGATGAGCCTGAGCCGCAAGGACGGCGCGGGCGCCCTGCTCGCCGCCGACGCGCTGACCGGCACCATCGGCTCGGTCGCCGCGCTGCTGCAGGTCGACGTGCGGGACGAGGAGGCGATCGTCGCCGCGCTCGGCCCGCTCGCCGACGCGGTGGCCGTCGAGTCCGTCGAGGCGGCCGTCGACGCGATCCGCTACCTGCGCACCGAGGACGCCGGCCGGGCGACGCTGCTCGTCGGCTCCTCGCACGACGACCCCCACCCGCTGGGCGAGCTGCCGGCAGGTGCCACCGCCGCGCTCGACCTGGTCCAGGCACCGTCGCGGGTGCGCCCGACGGTGCGGGCGCTGCTCGCGGGCGTCGTCGTCGTCGACGACCTCGCCGCCGCCCGCGCCGTGCTGGCCGCCCGCCCCGACCTGACCGTTGCCACCCGTGCCGGTGACCTGCTGTCCTCGCGACGCGCGTCCGGTGGCTCGTCGGGCGCCCCGAGCGCGCTGCACCTGCAGGCCGCGCTCGACCAGGCCCGCACCGGTGCCCAGGAAGCCACCGCGACCGCCGAACGGCTGCGGTTCGAGCTCGTCGCCGCACAGCAGGCTCGTGCCGACGCCCAGGCGGAGTACGACCGCACGCTCGACCGGCTCAACGAGTCCGACGCCGCGCTGGCCGCAGTCGCCGAGCAGCTGGCCAACCTCGGCGCCGTGGCGCGGTCCGCCCGCGCCGAGGCGGAGCGCGTCCAGGCGAGCCTCGACGCCGCGGCGCGGGCGCTCGACGAGGACACCGCGGCCCTCGCCGAGCTCACCGAGCGGCTCGCCGCGGTCGAGGAGGAGCCTGCCGAGTCCGAGGCGCGGATCGGCACCGGCACGGCCGAGCGGGACCGGCTGGCCGCTGCCGCCACGCAGGCGCGCTCCCGCGAGACCGATGCCCGCCTCCCGCGGCGCACTGCCGAGGAACGCGCCCGGGCGC
>CAZFTZ010000353.1:0-3355 GCA_964521875.1 uncultured Cellulomonas sp.
GCCTCGACGATGGTGACGTCCAGGCCCTCGTCCTGGTAGAACCCCTGGGCGACGGCGGCGTAGTAGCCCGCGAACTGGGCCTGCGCCACCCACTGGAGCTGGAGCTTGACGGGGGTGAGCTCGCCGGAGGCGCTCGTCGACGCGCCGGACGGCTCGGTGCCGCCTGCGGTGGTCTCGTCGTCACCGGCGGCGCCGCCGCTGGAACAGGCGGCCAGGGCGAGCGCGGCCAGGGCGCCGAGCGCCGCCAGCCGGGTCTTTCCTCGATGGGTCGTCATGTGGGGCTGTCCTCTCCGATCGGTGGTGCGGTTCAAGGGGGCAGGGTGAGCGGAGCCGGGGAGCGGCCTCACCCGCCGGGGCGGCCGCGCAGCGCGGCCCTCTCGACGAGCGACGTCACGCCGTAGAAGACGAGCCCGATGAGCACCGCTCCGACGACGTACGCCCAGGCCAGCGGGTACCGGCTGGACGAGACGGCGGTGGTGATCGCCCGGCCCAGGCCGTCGACCGGGCCGCCGAAGTACTCCGCCACCAGTGCGGAGATCACCGCGACCGACGACGCGATGCGCAGCCCGGTGCAGAAGAACGGCAGCGCGCCCGGAAGCGTGACGGTCCGGGTTGCCTGCCACGGCGTCGCGGCGCAGGCGCGCATCAGGTCGCGGTGGATGGGGTCGACGGTGCGCAGCCCGCGCAGCGTGTTGACGTACACCGGGACGAACGCGGCGATGGCGGCGACGACGACGCGGGCGTTCTGCTCGTCCGACCCGAACATCGTGTAGAGCACGGGGGCGAGGGCGACGATCGGCACGACCGAGGCGGCCGTCACCAGCGGCGCGCTCATGCCGTCGATCGTGCGGACCGCCGCCGACAGCGCGGCGCCGACCAGGGCGACCACGACGCCGGCGACCAGCCCGAGCAGCGCGTTGCGGGCCGTCGCCAGCGCTGCCGTCGCGATGAGGCCGGCGTTGGCGGAGAGCTGGCCGGCGATCGCCGACGGGCTGGGCACGACGAGCGGCTTGACGTCGAACGCGACGACGAACCACTGCCACGCGGCGACCGCGACGACGCCGAGCAGCACCGGTGCCAGCACGGTGCGGGCCAGGGCGGCGAACGGCCGGCCGCCGCCGCCCGACGAGGCGAGGTCGCTCATCGCACGTCCACCGCCCGACCGGGAAGGGCGCCGTCGTGCAGCGCGTCGCGGACGGCCGAGACCCGGTCGAAGAACGCGACGTCCTCGCGCAGGCCCTCGCCACGGTCCTCCGCCGCGCCGAGTGCGACGGTCACGATCTCGCGCACCCGCCCGGGCCGCGGCGACATGACGACGACGCGGTCGGACAGGTACACCGCTTCGGGGATCGAGTGGGTGACGAAGATCACCGCGGCCTTGGTCTCGGCGCGGATCCGCAGCAGCTCGGTCTGCATCCGTTCCCGTGTCATCTCGTCGAGCGCGCCGAACGGCTCGTCCATCAGCAGCAGGCTGGGGCTGCGTGCCAGCGACCGGGCGATCGCGACGCGCTGCTGCATCCCGCCGGAGAGCTGGTGCGGCAGGTGCCCGGCGAAGTCGGACAGCCCGACGAGCGCGAGCAGCTCGCCGGCGCGCTCGGCACGGGCCCGCTTGCCGACGCCGGACAGCTCGAGCGGCAGCTCGACGTTGGCCCGCACCGTGCGCCACGGCAGCAGGCCCGCCTGCTGGAATGCGATGCCGTAGTCCTGGGCGAGCCGCGCCTGCTCGGCCGAGCGGCCGAAGACGGTCAGCCTTCCGCTCGTCGGGCGGTCGAGGTCCGCCACCAGCCGCAGCAGGGTGGACTTGCCGCAGCCGGACGGGCCGATGAGCGAGACGAACTCGCCGGCGGAGACGACGAGGTCGACGTCCTGCAGCGCGACGACCTCGCCCGTGCCGCCGGCCGCGCCGGCCGAGGCGCGGAACACGCGGCCGACCTTCTCGGCGACGACGGCGTGCGCCGCGACGGGGACGGCCGGGGTCGTCGGGGCGGCGGCGGCCGGGGTCGTCGGACCGTCGGCGCCTGAGGTCGTCGGACCGGCGCTCACGACGCCCCCACCTGGTGGTACCGGCGCAGCGCGAGCGACAGCAGCGAGATCGCGCCGGTCGCGGCCAGCCCGACGAGCACGGCGCCGAAGATCGGCGACCACTGCTTGGGCGGGTCGCTCGACCCGGCCTGGGCGAACTCGATGATCATCCGGCCGATGCCGCCGCGCAGCCCGATCGACACCTCGGCGACCACTGCGCCGACCACGGCGTTCGCCGCCGCCAGCCGCAGCGCGGGCACCAGGTGCGGCACGCTCGCCGGCAGCCGGAGCGTGACGAAGGTGCGCCACCAGCCGACGCCGTACGAGCGCATGAGGTCCAGGTGCACCGGCTGCGGCGAGCCGAAGCCGCGCAGCGCGCCGACCGCCACCGGGAAGAACGCCAGGTAGGCGGCGATCACCGACACCGACATCCAGTCCTGCCAGCCGAAGGCGCCGAACCGCAGCTGGGCGCCCCAGCGGCGCACCAGTGGCGCCAGGGCGATCAGCGGCACGGTCTGGCTCAGCACCACCCACGGCAGCAGCGCGGACCGGGCGGTGAGGAACCGCTGCATGACGATCGCGGCGAGCAGCCCGACGACGACCGCCGCCAGCCAGCCGACCGCGGCCACGCCGAGCGAGAACAGGCAGGCCAGCAGCACGGCGACCCACAACGGCCGGGCGCCGGCCCCGCCGTTCACCGGCTCGAGAGCACGGGCGACCATGTCCCAGAGGTGCGGCATCGCGATCGCGGTGGAGCGCGGCAGCAGCCGCAGGCTGCCGACCGACCAGCCGTCGGCGGGCCCGACGAGCTTGTACAGCTCCCACAGCGCGGTCAGGGCGAGCACACCGGCGACTCCGAGCACGGCGGCCCGGGTGCGCGGGCGGGCCGCGCGTGCGGTGGCCTCGTCGGGCAACGCCTGTCCGGGAGCCTCCGCGGCGACGATCTCCACGGCGCTCACGAGGTCGCCACCACGGGCTCGGCCAGTGCCGGGATGATCCGCTCGCCGTACAGCCGCAGCGTCTCCTCCTTGTTGTCGTGCTGGAGGTAGACGGCGAACTGGTCGCAGCCGAGCGCCTCGAGCTCGCGCAGCCGGGCGACGTGCTCGTGCGGGGAGCCGAGCAGGCAGAACCGCTCGACGATCTCGTCCGGGACGAACCGGGTGTGCGTGTTCCCGGCCCGGCCGTGTTCGTTGTAGTCGTAGCCCTCGCGGTCCTTGACGTAGTCGGTCAGCGCCTTCGGGATCGCCGAGTCGGTGCCGTACCGCCGGACGATGTCGGCGACGTGGTTGCCGACCATGCCGCCGAACCAGCGGCACTGCTCGCGCATGTGCGC
>CAZFTZ010000354.1:0-7029 GCA_964521875.1 uncultured Cellulomonas sp.
GTGCTCGACCTCAACACGCTGCTGTCGCCGTTCCTGCCGTTCTCGGCGCAGGC
Source organism: uncultured Cellulomonas sp. (assembly GCA_964521875.1). Classification (GTDB taxonomy): domain Bacteria; phylum Actinomycetota; class Actinomycetes; order Actinomycetales; family Cellulomonadaceae; genus Cellulomonas. Next base: position 54 of record CAZFTZ010000354.1, read on the forward strand.
CGTCCACGAGACGTTCGGCGGCACCGGCACGGTGTCCCCGATGCCGCGCATCGAGGAGGTGACCGACCTGGACGACGAGTCGCGCCGCTACCCGGTGATCACCGGCGACTACCGGCTGGGCGAGACGCTGCCGGCCTGGGCGTCGGCGCCGGCGGTGGCGGGCACACCGGTCGGCAAGCCGACTCCGGTGTTCACCAAGCTCGACGACTCGATCGTCGAGGAAGAGATCGCCCGCGCCGCCCAGCAGGCGTGAGCGTGGCCGTGGTTCCGAGCGCACCGACGAGGTCCGGCGGTGAGTCCTGCCGGGAGGCGGGCGTGGGTGCCGCCCGACGAGGTCAGCCGATGAGTCGTCATACCGCGCGGCCGGCCGACGAGGTCCGGCGATGAGTCGTCACGTCGCGCGGCTGGCCGACGAGGTCAGCCGATGAGCCGCCGCCGCCCGCGCCCGACCGGCTGGCCTGACCCGCCCGAGCCGCTCCCGCTCCCGGTCGTCGACGACCACACCCACCTGGAGTCGGTCCTGGCGGTCGCGTTCTCCTTCCCTCCCGACAATTGCCAGGCAGAGGTCGTGAATCGCGACCGGAACCTGGCAGAAGTGGGGGTGCGGCGCCACCTCGAGGCGGCACGGGCCGTGGGCGTCACCCGGATGGTGCAGGTGGGGTGCGACCTGGACGCGGTGACGTGGACCGACACGGTCGTGCGCGCTCACGGCGAGCTCGTCGGCGCCGTCGCGATCCACCCGAACGAGGCGGTGCTGCACGCCGGCGTCCGCGAGGTCGCGGCCGACGGCCTCGACCCCGACCCGCGCCCGCGCCACGACGTCCCGCTCGACGACGCGATCGCGCAGGTCGCGGCCGTCGCGCGCGCCAACCCACGGATCCGCGCCATCGGCGAGACCGGCCTGGACCTCTTCCGCGCCGGGCCGCGCGGTCGGGTGGTGCAGCGCGAGGCGTTCCGTGCGCACCTGGCCCTGGCCAAGGAGCTCGGCCTGGCGCTGCAGATCCACGACCGCGACGCGCACGACGAGGTCGTCGAGATCCTGCTCGCGGACGGTGCGCCGGAGCGCACGGTGTTCCACTGCTTCTCCGGCGACGCCGGGCTGGCCCGCCTCGCCGTCGAGCACGGCTGGTACTGCTCGTTCGCCGGCCCGGTGTCCTTCCCCGCCAACGAGGAGCTGCGGACCGCGCTGCGCGAGGTCCCACCGAGCCTGCTGCTCGCCGAGACCGACGCCCCGTACCTGACGGTTCACCCGTTCCGGGGACGGCCCAACGCGCCCTACCTGCTGCCGGGCACGGTCCGGGCGATCGCGGACGCCACCGGTCGCAACCTCACCGCCGTCTGCGCCGACCTCGTCACGACCGCGGAGACGGTCTACGGCACCTGGTGACGGGTTTCACAGCGGGTCACGAATCCATTACGGTCTAGCGGTGGTGTCCGGCCCCGGAGGGTCGAGGGGGACCTCGCACGTGCCGATGACACCGGCAAGGCCGTCGCAGCCGAGCGCCCCTGGGGTGTACCGGTGGGGACGGGACGCCCGACGGAAGGACCGCCGTGACGCGAGGCCTCGGCCCACGCGCGCACTCGCGCGCGACCGGTCGGATCGCCCGGGTCGCCGCCCAGGCGCTGGTCCTCGCTCTCGTCGCTGCCTCCACCACCGCGTTCGCCGTGCTGCACAAGCGCGTCCAGGTCGACGTCGACGGCACCACGGTGCAGGTGGACGCGTTCGGCCGCACCGTCGCGGACGTGCTGGCGGCCGCGAACGTCACGGTCGGCCCGGACGACGTCGTCGCCCCCGGACCGACCTCGCCGATCACCGCGGGCGACCTCGTCGTGGTGCGGCACGGCCGTGAGCTCACCGTGGAGATCGACGGCGAGCAGCAGCAGGTGTGGACCACCGCGCTGACCGTCGGCGAGGCGGTGGACGGCCTGGGTCTGCGCAACGACGTGCGGCTGTCCGCCTCCCGCTCCGAGAAGCTCGACGCCCGCACGCTGCGCGTCTCGACGCAGAAGACGATCCATCTCGCCGTCGACGGCCAGGTGATCGACGGGGTCACCAACGCCGCGACGGTGCGCGAGGCGCTCAAGGACATCGGCCTGGTGCTCGACGAGGGCGACCAGGTGTCCGTCCCGCTCGACGCCGCCGCGGTGGACGGGCTGGTCGTCATGGTGACGCGCGCCGCGTCGACCGGCGAGAAGGTGACCGAGGCGGTGCCGTTCGACACCCAGGAGGTCGAGGACCCGACCCTGGTCAACGGCACGACGAAGGTGCAGACCAAGGGCCGCGCGGGCGTCCGCACGACGACGTACGACGTCGAGGTCGTCGGCGGGGTCGTCGTCTCCCGGACGCAGCTGAGCAGCGTCCTCACCACGCCGCCGGTGACCCAGGTGGTGCTCAAGGGAACCAAGCCGCTGCCCAACCCGACGGTCGTCGCGGTGGCGCCGGGCAGCGCGCAGGAGATCGGCAAGCAGCTCGCCGCCGCGCGCGGCTGGGGCGACGACCAGTTTGCCTGCCTGCTGCAGCTCTGGAACGAGGAGAGCGGCTGGCGCGTCAACGCGCAGAACGTCCACTCCGGCGCCTACGGCATCCCGCAGGCCCTCCCCGGCTCGAAGATGGCCACGGTCGGCGCCGACTGGCAGACCAACCCGGCGACGCAGATCACCTGGGGCCTGAACTACATCGCCGGCCGCTACGGCACCCCCTGCGCGGCGTACAGCCACAAGTCGTCGTCCGGCTGGTACTGACACTCCGTTTGGCAATCGGACGGTTGTCCGGTTACGGTCCTTTGTCGCGCTTGCGTCACGGAACCCGGTCCGGGTCCGCGTCGTGACGCGACCGACGAGGCCTGTTCCGCTGAACGCCGGCCTCGTCGACGACGGCCGGATCGCAGGTCCGGGACCGACGCGGGGCTCCCCTCCGAGCCCCATCGTCACGGACGGCGACGCTCGCCGCAGCCGTGTCGTCGTCGGGCGCGTCCGTGCGACGCGCGCCCCGCCCCGCGTGCCCGGGTAGCGCGACGGCTGGAGCCTCATGCACTTCCCCCACCTGTTCGGTTCCCCTCAGCACACCTCCGACGACGGCTCGTCCACCACGACGAGTACGACGACCCCGGGGAACCGACGGTGGCGTCGGGTGCTTCCCATCACCGCCGGCGCTCTCGCGCTGGTGGTCGCGGGCGGTGGCGCCGCTTTCGCCGCGGCGCACAAGACCGTCACGCTCGACGTCGACGGCCAGGTGACCACCGTCTCGACGTTCGCCGGCTCGGTGGACGGCCTCCTCGGCGACGAGCACGTGACCGTCGGCGACCGCGACCTGGTGGCTCCCGCGGGCCCGCTCACCGAGGGTGCGCAGGTCGTCGTGCGGCACGCACACCAGGTGACCGTCGCCCGCGACGGTGCCCAGCAGACCGTGTGGACCACCGCGCTGACCGCCGACGAGGCGCTCGCCGACCTGGCCACGCGCGACGGCGCCGACGTCTCGCTCGTCGTCTCCCGCTCCGCGAACCGTGCCGACCTGCCGCTGGACCTGACGGTCTCGGGGGCAGCGGACGTGGTGGTCGACGGGCAGACCCGCGCCGTGCCGGACGCCTCCGGTGACGTCGCCTCGGTGCTCACGGCGCTCGGCGTCACGCTGCAGCCGCTGGACACGGTGAGCGTGACGCGCACCGACGCCGGCCGGGTCCAGGTCGTGGTGCGGCGCGTCGTGGTCCAGGACGTGACCACCACCAGCGAGGTCGCGTTCGCGACGCAGACCGTCCAGGACCCGGACGCGTACAAGGGCACGACGAAGGTCCGCCAGCAGGGTGTCGCCGGCGTGCGCACCGTCGTGGACCGGGTGACCACCGTCGACGGCGTCGAGACCGCGCGCGAGCAGCTGTCCGACACCGTGACCACCGCCCCGGTGGACAAGGTCGTCGCGGTGGGCACCAAGGCGAGGCCGACCGTCGCGAAGGCCGCGTCGTCGGGCTCGCCCGTCGCCGCAGTCTCCGGCGACGTCGACTCGCTCAACTGGGCCGCGCTCGCCCGCTGCGAGTCCGGCGGCCGGGTCGACGCGGTGTCGAAGAACGGCCTGTACTACGGGCTGTACCAGTTCTCGGTCGGCACGTGGCGGGGCGTCGGCGGGTCCGGCCTGCCGTCGCAGGCCTCCGCCGAGGAGCAGACCGCGCGCGCCAAGATGCTGTACGCCCGCTCGGGTGCCGGCCCGTGGCCGGTCTGCGGCAAGAACCTCTTCAGCTGACGTTCCCGCCGACCGTGCGAGGAAGTGACGCTCAGGCTCACTTCCCTCGGGCGGAGCGGGGTGGAGGCGGGCAGGCCGTAGGTTGTCGGGCGTGACGGTGGAGCTGCTGGGGCCCGCGGAGATCCGCGAGCTGGCGGCACGTGCCGGCATCCGGCCGACGAAGACGCTCGGGCAGAACTTCGTGCTCGACGCCGGCACGGTCCGCAAGATCGTGCGCCAGGCCGACGTGGCACCCGGCGAGACGGTGGTCGAGGTGGGGCCCGGGCTCGGGTCGCTCACGCTCGGGCTGCTCGACGCGGGCGCGGACGTCGTCGCGGTGGAGATCGACCCGGTGCTCGCCCGGCTGCTGCCCAGGACGGTGGCGGCGCACACCGGTCTGGTCGGCGGGCGGAACCGCCGCGCGGACGACGACGCGGGGCACGACGAGCGCGGGCACGACGAGCGGCGGCACGACGAGGCCGCGGTCGACCCGGTCGAGCCGATCGCCGTGCTGCGGGACGGACACGGCCGGGCGCGGCTGCGCGTGGTGCTGGCGGACGCCCTCGACGTGACGACCCTCCCCGGCCCGGCGCCGACCGCGCTCGTCGCGAACCTGCCGTACAACGTGTCGGTCCCGGTGCTGCTGACGTTCCTCGAACGGTTCGGCTCGCTGGGGCGGGGGCTGGTGATGGTGCAGGCCGAGGTGGCGGACCGGCTCGCTGCTCCACCCGGCAGCCGCACCTACGGGGTGCCGTCCGTCAAGGCAGCCTGGTACGCCGCCGCTCGTCGGACCGCGACCGTGGGACGGGCGGTCTTCTGGCCGGCGCCGAACGTCGACTCGGCGCTGGTGCGCCTCGACCGCCGGGAGCCACCGGCCACCACGGCGAGCCGCGAGGACGTGTTCGCCGTCGTCGACGCGGCCTTCGGGCAGCGCCGCAAGACGCTGCGCCAGGCGCTCGCGACGCTCGCCGGCAGCCCCGTCGCCGCCGAGCAGGCGCTGCGCGCCGCGGGCGTGGACCCGGGCGTGCGTGGAGAGGCCGTGGACGTCTTCGGGTTCGCGCGGATCGCTGAGCACCTGGTCCCCGCCGACCTGGCACAGTGAGCACGTGACGCTCACCCCGGTGGACCCGCTGCCGTCGCGTGAGGTGCGCGTGCGCGCGCCGGGGAAGGTGAACCTGTCGCTGCGCGTCGGGGCCAGGCACCCGGACGGGTACCACCCGCTGTCGACGGTGTTCCAGGCGGTGTCGGCCTACGAGGAGGTCGTCGCCGTCCCGCACGACGGGATGCTCGTCACGGTCAGCGGCCTGCAGGCCGAGGCGGTGCCGACGGACGACTCCAACCTCGCGGTGCGGGCCGCCCGGCTGCTCGCCGAGCACGCCGGCGTGGACGACGACGTGCACCTGCACCTGGTCAAGGGCGTGCCGGTGGCGGGCGGCATGGCCGGCGGCTCGGCCGACGCGGCCGCGACGCTGCTGGCCTGCGACGCGCTGTGGAGCACCGGGCTGAGCCGCGACGAGCTGGCTCGGCTCGCCGCCCGGCTCGGCTCCGACGTGCCGTTCCTGCTGGCCGGGCACACCGCGGTCGGCGCCGGCCGCGGCGACCTGCTCACCCCGGCGCTGACGCGCGGCGAGTTCCACTGGGCGTTCGCGGTGCGCGACCTGGGGCTGTCCACCGCCGCGGTGTACGCGGCGTTCGACGAGCTGCACCGCGACGACCCGCTGCCGCCGCCGTCCGACGCCGACGACGTGCCGCTGATGCAGGCGCTGCTCGCGGGCGACGCCGTCGCCCTGGGCCAGGCGCTGCACAACGACCTGCAGCCGGCGGCGCTCGAGCTTGCGCCGGACCTCGTCGAGCCGCTGCAGGTCGCCCGTGACGCGGGTGCGCTCGGCGTCGTGGTCTCCGGTTCGGGTCCCACCGTCGCCGCGCTCGCGCGCAACCGGCAGCACGCGCTCGTCGTCGCCGCCGCGTTCACCGCCTCCGGGGTCGCGGATCGCGTGCTCACCGCGATCGGGCCGGTGCCGGGCGCCCGGGTGCTGTCCGGCGGGGACTGACGGCCCTGGATCGGCCGCGCGGAACCTGATATCACTTTGCTATCGCTCGGACGGCAGGGAAGGGGAGAGCGATGCTCCATCTGGACGGCGTCAGCCGTTCGTTCGGCGACGTGCGCGCCTTGGACTCGGTGAGCTTCGGGGTCGAGCGGGGTCGGCTGACCGGCTTCGTCGGCGGCAACGGCGCGGGCAAGACGACGGCGATGCGGATCATCCTCGGCGTGCTCGGCGCGGACGCCGGCACCGTCACGCTGGACGGCAGGCCGCTCGACGCGGCGACCCGCAGCACCTTCGGCTACATGCCGGAGGAGCGCGGCCTGTACCCGCGGATGAAGGTCGCCGAGCAGCTCGCCTACCTCGCCCGGCTGCACGGCTTCGACAAGACCGGCGCCGCCCGCCGGGCGCGTGACCTGCTGGCCCGACTCGACCTGGCGGAGCGGGCCGACGACCGCCTCGACACCCTCTCCCTCGGCAACCAGCAGCGCGCCCAGGTGGCGGCCGCGCTGGTCCACGAGCCCAGCCTGCTGGTGCTCGACGAGCCGTTCTCCGGGCTGGACCCGCTCGCGGTCGACACCGTGATGTCCGTGCTGGCCGAGCGCGCCCACGCCGGGGCGCCGGTGCTGTTCTCCAGCCACCAGCTCGACGTCGTCGAGCGGCTGTGCGACGACGTCGTCATCATCGCCGGCGGCCGGATCGTCGCCGCGGGCGACCGCGA
>CAZFTZ010000355.1:0-7213 GCA_964521875.1 uncultured Cellulomonas sp.
TTCGGACTTGACGTGGTCTACGGGGGCGGCGGACCCGCACGCAACACAGACCGCTTGCCCGCGGCCTCGCATCGTTCCGTCGTCGTCCCCCGTCGGTGCCTGCGCGGGATCGTGCCCGATGGTGAACTCCACCCGCCTCCCGGAAGGTGCGGTCTCGTCGTCCACGACGTGGGGGACGACGTACGCCTCCTTGCCCTTCTTCTTGCCCAGCCACCACGAGCGCACCAGCGGCATCTCGATGCCGCACGCCGGGTTGGGGCAGGTGACGGTGCGCGCCCAGATCCACGCGATCACCGTCGCCTTCGACCCGTCGGGCAGCGTCGCCTTCGGGTACAGGTGGCCGATGCGCTCGGCGGCCCGGTCGCGCATCCACGCCCCGTAGCGGCGCACGTCCTCGGCCAAGCCGGTCGCGCGTGGCCAGGCGCCCATGCGGGACTCGGCGGCACCAGGGAACACCGGCGGTCGGCCGGCGAACGTCGGCGGGATCTCGATGAGCGCCTTGTTGATGAGCACGGCGACCGGGTTGAGGTCGGACGCATGCGCCTCCAGGCCCAGGCGCTGCGCCTCCAACGGGATGGTCCCGCCACCGGCGAACGGGTCGAGGATCGCCGGCGGCTTGCCGCCGGGAGCGGAGGCGACGATCTCGTCGTGCGCCCGGCGCAGCAGGGCCTCGTCGTTGACGTTCTCCCAGACCACCAGGTCGCGGATGATCTGGTGCAGCCGCTCGCGCTCGGCGGCCTGCGCCTCGATCGTCGGGAACTTCTCGGGGTGGGCGGACGGGTCGTCGACGAGCTGCGCGAACAGCACCGCGCGCGCCGCCGCCAGCGGCCGACGAGCCCACCACAGGTGCAGCGTCGATGGGTGACCGTGGCGGATCGACTTCTCCCGCGCGGACTCCCGGTTGATCTCCTCCAGGGGCAGCGACACCTCGATCAGCTTGCGCCGGGGATGCGCTGAGGCGACGTCGTCGGGCACGGGGGAGGGCGTCGCCGCTGGCTGCACCGGCCCAATGTATCGAGCCACGACGCGCCGCCGGCGCGCTCTGGTGCGGCGAATCGGACGCGCCGTCCGTTCAGAGAGGACCGGCGATAGGCCCAATAGATAGGGCAGCCACAAGACCGATCCGCCGACACGGTGGAGCATCGTGTCGGACGCCCACATGGACCTCGCTTGGCCGGACTACTCCGCCGAGATCGGCCACCGGGTGTCGACCGTGCGGCGTCTGCGGCGAGTGTCGCAGACCGAGCTCGCAGGGGTGACGGGACTGTCGCGAACCTCGATCCAGAACATCGAGCAGAGCAAGACCTTCAAGAACCACGAGTCGGGCAACACGACGATCCACACGCTGTTCCTCATCGCGCAGGCACTCGGCGTGGAGCCGTCGATCTTCATCCCGACGGGCGTACCGCAGTCCGAGTACGGGCCCTCCGACCAGTCGAGGCTCGAGCGCGACCTGGCGGAGAAGGTCGCGAGGACGCCGCTGCCGCCAACTACGCGAACCAGCAGCCGGGTGCGCTGAAACTCGCGGTCAGACGCCGCGCAGGCGCGCGTTGAGCCCTTCAAGCTCGTTCATCACGTCGGTCGCAGCCCAGGCGCGGTCTCGCCTCGAGCCGGTGAGCTCGTGCAGCACGCCGGCCTCGGTGAGGCGGTCCAGCGCTTCGCGAGCCGCCTGGTCGGATACGCCGAGCCGGGTGGTGACCGTGCGGGCGTCGAGCGCGGGGTACTCGAGGAGCACATCGATGAGCCGGGACGCGGTCGAGCCGGCACGTGCTCCTACAGCGCCGTGCCACTCTGCGGGTAGGGCAGCCAGGTACTCGGCCGACTCGCGCGCACCTTCTGCGGCGCGTCGCGCGGCTCCGGCAAGGTGCTCGACGAACTGCCCCGCGTACCCGTCGTGGTACGCGTTGACAGAGGCGAAGTAGGCGCCCGTGTCGGCGACGAGCGCAGAGGCGACCGGCACGACGAGCCGGCGCGTGACGCAGCGCCGACGCAGGACGGCGTTGACGAGTGCGCGCCCGATGCGTCCGTTGCCATCGGTGAACGGGTGGATCGACTCGAACTGCGCGTGGACGACCGCGGCCTGGACGAGCGCGGGCATGTCGTCGCGGTTGGCGAACGCGAACAGGTCGTCCAGGTAGCCGGGCACCGTCGCGGGTGGCGGTGGCACGAATACCGCGCCGCGGGGCGAGTAGTCGGACCCGCCAATCCAGTTCTGGACGGTTCTGGCCTTGCCGGCATCGGGGCCGTCGTGGGGATCGTCGGCGAGAAGTTCTCGATGCGCGGTCATGACCGACTCGGCCGTGATGCTGCCGGACTCGGCGTCCGCCACCATCCGCTGTACGGCCCGCGCGGCCGCGACGGTCAGTCGGGCGGAGGCCGGGGTCTTGAGGCCCATCGTCGCGCGTGCGATGTCGTCGAGGGCCGCGTTCTCACGCTCGATGCGGCTGGACGACACCGCCTCGGAACGAACGAGGAAGCTGCCGAAGGTGGCGAGTCGGTCGCCGTAGGTCGCGTCCAGGGTGGCGATCGCAACCGTGGCGCGCTCAACCTCGGCGGAGGCTGCCCCGTCGAGCGGCAGGCTCAAGGTGGCGATGTGGGGAGGCAGGCTGACGACCACCTCGGTGAACATGCGGTCTTCGCGTGGCCCACGGGCCGTCGACCGCCACGGTCGAGTCTCATGAGTGTGCGCAGGCCAGTCTGGACCGTTGCTCCCGTACGTCGTCATCGCCTCACAATCCGTGGTAGGGATCGAGATACCCAAAGTTATACCGCATAACTTTGGGTAGCGAACGCGAAAACCAGGGGTCCTGACCCTTGGTCCTGGGGTGCGTGGGATGGCAGCCGAGCAGGCGGGCTTGCTTGTCGGCGCGAGCCGCTACGGTCACGTGCAGATCCACACCTTCCGATGACCCAGAGGTGAGCATGGACGGAGGCGGCCCGATAGATCGAGCCCTGCGAGTGACGCTGGAGTCGCTCGTTCCCGGCATTCGGGTCGAGGGAGTCGTCGGCGCTTCGGCTGTCGACGTCGTCAGCATCCGGTGGTTCGGGGGCAACTACGTGCAGGTGACGTACCGCGAGCCCGACGGCCGCACCGGCGAGGCGATGCTCAGCCGGTCCGACGAGCCGCGACTACGGCTCGATCACGCCGGCCGCACCCGCGCGATGGAGGCCGATCCCGAGCGCTGGCGGCTGGGCGCGGAGGCGCTGCGCATCCGGTACGCCGCACTGTTCGACCCGATGCTGGCGATCGCGACGAGCGACCTGCAGCCGCTGCCGCACCAGATCCGCGCCGTGTACGGCGACATGCTGCCGCGTACCCCGCTGCGCTTCCTGCTGGCCGACGACCCGGGCGCGGGCAAGACGATCATGTGCGGCCTGTACGTCAAGGAGCTGATGCTCCGCGGCGACCTGGCGCGCTGCCTGATCGTCGCGCCCGGGTCGCTCGTCGAGCAGTGGCAGGACGAGCTGTACGAGAAGTTCGGGCTGCAGTTCGAGCTGCTGACGCGGGCGATGGTCGAGGCGACCGGGACCGGCCAGAACGTCTTCGACCAGCACCCCTTGCTCATCGCGCGGATGGACCAGCTCTCGCGGTCCGACGATCTTCGGGCCGAGCTGGAGGCCAGCGACTGGGACCTCGTCGTCGTGGACGAAGCGCACCGGATGTCGGCGCACTACTTCGGCGCCGAGCTGCAGCAGACGCGTCGCTACCAGCTCGGGCTGCTGCTCGGCCGGATCGCGCGGCACCTGCTGCTGATGACGGCGACACCGCACGCAGGCAAGCAGGAGGACTTCCAGCTGTTCCTCGCCCTGCTGGACGGCGACCGGTTCGAGGGCAAGTTCCGCGACGGCGTGCACACGATCCGGCCCGACGACCTGATGCGGCGGATGGTGAAGGAAGACCTCCTGACGATGGAGGGCAAGCCGCTGTTCCCCGAGCGGCGGGCGACCACCGTTCCGTACACGCTGTCCGATGCCGAGGCCGAGCTGTACGAGGTGGTCACCGAGTACGTGCGCACGGAGATGGGGCGCGCCGACGCGCTCGAGGACTCCCAGGGCCGCCGTCGGACGAACGTCGGCTTCGCGCTCACCGTGCTGCAGCGCCGGCTGGCGTCGAGCCCCGAGGCGATCCTGCGGTCGCTCGAGCGTCGTCGCGAGCGGCTGCGCAAGCGGTGGCGGTCCGAGTCCGGCGAAGCATTGGGCGACGATGTCCCGCTCGCCGACCGGCTCGCGCGGATGCTGGGCAAGGAGGCCCGGCTCGACGAGGCGCTCGACGACTTCGCCGGCGACGAGCTGGAGGAGATGGAGGAGGAGGTCGTCGACGCCGCGACCGCCGCGCGCACCCGGGCCGAGCTGGCGCACGAGATCGGTGTGCTGGACGACCTGGTCGAGGTGGCGCGGCGCGTGCGCTCGTCGGGCACGGACCGGAAGTGGAGCGAGCTGCGCACCATCCTCACGGACCATGCCCTGGCGGCCGGCGGCAACGGGCAGGCGCGCAAGCTCATCGTCTTCACCGAGCATCGCGACACCCTGGAGTACCTGCGGGAGCAGATCGGCGGCCTGCTCGGCGACGAGCGTGCCGTGGTGACGATCCACGGCGGTGTGCATCGCGAGGACCGTCGCAAGGCGCAGGAACTGTTCACCCAGGACCGCGGCGTGCGGGTGCTCGTCGCGACCGACGCCGCGGGTGAGGGCCTCAACCTTCAGCGCGCCCACCTCATGGTCAACTACGACCTGCCGTGGAACCCGAACAAGATCGAGCAGCGGTTCGGGCGCATCCACCGCATCGGGCAGACCGAGGTGTGCCACCTGTGGAACCTCGTCGCCGCAGGAACCCGCGAGGGTGAGGTGTACCTGCGGCTGCTGGAGAAGGTCGAGGAGCAGCGAGCCGCTTACGGCGGGCGGGTGTTCGACGTCCTCGGCGACGCCTTCGAGGACCGGCCGTTGCGCGAGCTGATGGTCGACGCGATCCGGTACGGCGAGCAGCCCGACGTGCGCGCGCATCTGGACACGGTGATCGACGCGACGATCGGCGAAGGGATCGACCGGCTGATCGCCGAGCGTGCGCTCGACCGCGACCACCTGCCGGGGGCGGACGTCGACGCGATCCGCCGGCAGATGGAGGAGGCCCAGGCTCGCCGCCTGCAGCCGCACTACGTGCAGGCCTTCTTCGCCACCGCCTTCGACCGTCTCGGCGGGTCGATGAAGCGTCGCGAGGCGGGCCGGTTCGAGATCACGCACGTGCCGGCGACGATCCGCGACGCCGACCGGCAGACCGGGTTCGGCGCGACGGTGCTCACCCGGTACGAGCGGGTGTGCTTCGAGCGGGAGCGGATGCGTCCGGTCGGTGGCGTGCCGGCGCAGCTCCTCGCGCCGGGGCATCCGTTGCTCGACGCGGTCGTCGAGCTGACCGTGACCCAGTGCGCGTCCGCGCTGCGGGAGGGGACCGTGCTCGTCGATCCGGGCGACCCGGGGGAGACGCCGCGACTGCTCGTCGCCATCTCCGAGCAGATCGACGACGGCAACGGGCGGACGGTGTCGAAGCGGTTCGCGTTCGTCGAGCTCGATGCGAACGGCGCCGCGCGATCCGGCGGCGCGGCACCCTATCTGGACTACCGGGCTCTGACACCCGACGAGACACCGCTGGTGACCTCACTGTTCGGCGAGCCGTGGCTGGAGCGCGGCGTCGAGGACGTCGCGGTCGCGTGGGCCGTCGAGCACTCCCTCGCCGCGCACACCGCCGACGTGCGGGCGCGGGTGTCGCGCCAAGTGACCCGCGTGCGCGAGGAGGTGAAGGCGCGGCTGACGGCCGAGATCAACCGATGGGACTCGGAGCATTCGCGCCTGCTCGACCTGGAGTCGGCGGGCCGGCAGCTGCGGATGCGGCCCGAGACCGCCGAGAAGCGCGCTCGGGATCTCGAGTCCCGTCTCGCCAAACGGCTCGCGCAGCTCGATCTCGACGAGGCGCTCGTCGTGCAGCCACCGGTGGTCGCGGGCGCCGCGCTCGTCGTCCCGGCTGGCCTGCTGAAGAAGCTCGTCGGGGAGAGCCCCACCGAGGTGACGTTGTTCGCACGGAACACCGAGGCCGCCGAGCGGCGCGCCGTCGACGCCGTGCTGGCGGCGGAGCGGGCTCTCGGCGCCGACCCGGAGGAGATGCCGCACCTCAACCCCGGCTACGACATCCGCTCGGTGCGCGCCGACGGCACCGTGGTGAAGATCGAGGTCAAGGGCCGGATCCGCGGGGCGGAGACCTTCACCATCACCAAGAACGAGGTGGTGACGGCCAAGAACGTCGGGGAGGACTACCGCCTCGCGCTCGTCTCGGTCGGCGAGGATCCGGCGCACGACGAGCTGCGCTACCTGGCCCGGCCTTTCGACGACCTGGACACCGGCGACTTCTTCACGGTGTCGTTCAACCTGTCGTGGCCGAAGACGTGGGCCCAGGGCGGGCCGGCACGATGAGTGCCCGCGTCCACGATCCGGCTCTTGCGCGGCAGGTGCTCGCGAACGCGACCAACGTCCGCGCCGACATTGCGGGGCTTGCCCAGAGCGGCTCCACGGCTCGTCGAGTGGTGATCGACGCGTTCCAGGCCGCACGCAAGGCGATGGTGTGGCGCGAGCTGACGTCGATGCCGATCGACCGCGTCAAGGACGTCACCGGCGGGCGGCTCCGTCTGGGTCCGCTGCAGCAGCACGGCGTCCGCTCGGTCGCCGACGCCCTGTCCGCCGGGACGGGCAGGTTGCTGAGCATCCCCGGCGTCGGCGAGGCGACCGCGCCGAAGGTCATCGCGGCCGCCGCACGGATCGCGGAGGAGGTCGAGAGGTCGATCCGGTTCCGCATCGACCTCGACCCGCAGGACCGGCTCGCCACCGAGCTCCTGACGGCTTTGTGGAGCTGGGGTCGGGTCCGGCAGGACGTCGACGTGCACCTCGCGCGGGCCCACGCGCTCGATGCGTCGGTGGCGGCGGCGGCGGCCGAGGCCGCACCGACCGCGATGGGAGGGCTTCGCCGGTTCTTCCTCACGACCCAGCGCAAGAGCCAGGGCGACGTCGCACTGGACAGGCTCACCGACCTGCTGGACGGGGCGACCCGCTCGGGGATCCTCGAGGCCGCCGTCCGCGTCAGCAGCGCCGTCGCTCACCCGGCTCCCCCCGCCGAGGTCTGGGCGGACTTCGCTCGCCGGAGCGCCGACTACTGGGGACTCCTCGGCGGCCT
>CAZFTZ010000356.1:0-2676 GCA_964521875.1 uncultured Cellulomonas sp.
CGACGCGGTCGCCGCCGCCCTGGACGCCGGCGCCGCCGCCTACCTGCTGAAGTCCGTGCGCGGCGCCGAGATCACCGACGTCATCCGCGCCGTCGCCGCCGGCCGCACGCTGCTCGACGAGCGAACCGTCACCCGCCGCCGCGCCGGCCACGAGGACCCGACCGAGAACCTCACCCCGAGCGAGCTGCGCGTGCTCGATCTCATCGGCGAGGGCCTGTCCAACCGGCAGATCGCCGACCGGCTCGGCGTCGCGGAGAAGACGATCAAGAACCACATCACGTCGCTGCTGGCGAAGATGGGGCTGCAGCGGCGTACGCAGGTGGCGGCGTGGGTGGCGGCGCGCAAGCACAGCGGGTGGCGGGCCGAGCCCGGCCACTGAGCCGACGACACGGGAACGCCCCAGGGAGTCCCCGGGGCGTTCGTCGTTCAGGCCGCCCGTTCGGCTGGTCGCTCGGCTCGTCGCTCAGGAGAGCGGCGCCTGCCAGGTCAGCAGCGTGCCGCGGCCGTCCGGCGGCACGCCCAGCGTGAATGTCCCGCGGTGCTGGCGGGCCCGTGCGGCGAGGTTCCCAGTGCCCGACGAGCGGTCGCGCACCACCGGCAGGCCCATGCCGTCGTCCTGCACCTCGACCGTGACCGTGCCCTGCGGACCCTTGCCGGCGACGGACACCCGGACCGTCACCGACGACGCGTGCGCGTGGCGGGCCGCGTTGGCCAGTCCCTCGCGGACCACGGCGACCACGTCGTCCGTCAGCTGCGCGTCCAGCCGCTCGTCGAGCAGGTACTCGGCGTCGACGTCCTCGGTGTCCAGGCCGCCGCCGTCCAGCAGGATGACGAGCGAGGGCGCGAAGCCCAGGCCGGTGCGGGCCAGCGACGACTCGCGGCGCAGCCGCTCGACGAGCCCGGTCGCGGCGTCCGGGTCGCGTAGCTCGTGGACGATCTGCCGGATCTGGCGCACCGACTCGTCGACGTTGTCCAGCGCCTCCTCGACGATGGCCGTCAGCTCGTGGGGGTCGACGCCGCGCGCGGCGCGGCGCCGCACCGTCTCCAGCTGCATGCCGGTGGCGAACAGCTGCTGGATCGCCAGGTCGTGCAGGTCGCGGGCGATCCGTTCGCGCTCGTCGAGCAGCGCGGCGACGTCCTGCGCGTGGCGGGCCTCGGCGAGGACGTAGGCGAGGGCCGCCTGCGCGGCGAACGACTCGGCGGTGGCCAGGTCGCTCTCCTCGAACGGGGGCTCGCCGACGCGGCGCAGCAGGATGAGCACACCGACGCCTCGCCCGGACGTCTGCAGGGGTGCGAACATCGCCGGGCCGAAGCCGCGCATCGCCTCGAGCTTCTCGGTGCGCGAGCCGGCGAGCGACGGCGTCATCAGGCCCTTGCCCTCGTACTGCACGGTCCAGGCGCGTCCGCCCTCGGGCATCATCTGGCCCAGCAGCTTGTCGGCGTCGTAGCCGTCGGCCAGCTCGATGAGCAGCTCGCCGCCGAGGCCGGGCAGGGCCAGCGCCGCGGTGTCCGCGCCGGCGACCTCTTTGGCCGTGCGCGCGATGTGCTCGAGCGCCTCCTCCTCGTCGATCCCCTCGAGGAGCATCGTCGTGATCGCCTGGCCGGCCTGCAGCCAGTGCTCGCGGCGCCCGGACTCGGCGTAGAGCTGGGCGTTGGCCACCGCGACGCCGGCGGCGGCGGCGAGCGCGACGATCGTGCGCTCGTCGTCCTCGGTGAACGGCGTGCCGTCGAGCTTCTCCGACAGGTAGAGCTGGCCGAACACCCGGTCGCGCACGCGCACCGAGGCCCCGAGGAACGTGCCCATCGACGGGTGGTGCGCCGGCCAGCCGCGGAACGCAGGGTGCTGCGTCAGGTCGTCGAGCCGCAGCGCACCGGTGTCGGGGATCTGGCCCAGGACGCCCATGGCGTGCGGCGGGTGCGCCATCATCCGGGCGACCGCGGTGGGCACGCCGGTGTAGACGAACGTGACCGAGGCGCCCTGGTCGTCGAGCACGTTGATCGCACCGAAGCGCGCGCCGGTCAGCTCGGCGCTGACCTGGACGAACCGCTCGAGGACCGACGGCAGCTCGAGCTCGCCGGCGACGGCGAGGATCGCCGTCATGAGGTCCTGGAGGCCGTCACCGGTCAGCGACGGCGGCGCCGGCACGGCCTCCGTGAGCACGCCGTGCTGGAACGGGGCGCCCACCGCGCCGAGCTGGGCGCCCGTCTCCGGGACGTCGGTCATGCCTGCTCCTGCTGAACTGCCGCGACACCTTCGCGGCGCACGGCCTCACCGTAGCCGGTGACGCGCGCCAGGAGGTCATCGTGGGTGCCCCGGGCGGCGACGCGTCCGCCCTCGATCCACAGCACCTCGTCGGCCGCCGCGAGCGGCGTCAGGCGGTGCGTGACCACGACGACGCCGCGCGGTCCGCCGTCAGGTGTGCGCGGGCCGGCGAGCAGGGCGGTGACGAGCGCGTCCGCGGTCGTGGGGTCGAGGTGCTCGGCGGGCTCGTCGACCAGCAGCAGCGGCGCCGGGGCGAGCAGCGCACGGGCGAGCAGCAGGCGGCGCCGCTCGCCGCCGGAGACGGTGCGGGCGTCCGGGCCGAGCATCGTTTCCAGGCCGTCGGGAAGCGCGGCGAGCCAGGGACCCAGGCCGACGGCCGCCAGGGCCGCTGCCGCCTCGTCGGGCGTGACGCC
>CAZFTZ010000357.1:0-2827 GCA_964521875.1 uncultured Cellulomonas sp.
ATGCTGCTGTCGGCGACCCGCGCCGCGACCGGCGCCGGGGTCCCGACGACGGTGCTCCTCCACACGCTGGCCGAGTACTGGGTGCGCCACTGGGCGCGCGGACCGATCGGCCTGGCGGCTGCGGCTCGTGGGCTGGCGCCCGCGAAGGTCTGGGCGACCGCCGCGCAACGCCTCGTCGTCACCGAGCGCGCCCTCGACCCGCTGCCCGAGGAGCACGGCCTGGAGTGGACCGGCACCACGGAGACGGGCTCCGCCCCCGCGGACCGGGCGCACGACGAGCCGCCGCTCGTGCTGGTCAGCCTGAGCACGACGTGGTTCCCCGGCCAGGCCGACGCCTACCGCCGGATCGTCGCGGCCCTCGGCGAGCTGCCGGTCCGCACCGTCGTCACCACCGGCGGGGTCGACCTCGAGCGGATGCCCACCCCGGCACCGAACGTCGAGGTCCGAGGCCGCGTCCCGCACGAGGAGCTTCTCCCTCACGCGTCGCTCGTCGTCTGCCACGGTGGCCACTCGACGACCCTGCGCGCACTCGCGCACGGCGTGCCGTTGCTCGTCGTCCCGATGCACCCGCTGCTCGACCAGCCGATCGTCGGGCGGGCGGTCGCGAACGCCGGCCTCGGCCGCACGCTGAGGAAGTCCGCGAGCGTGACGGCGATCCGGGACGCCGTCGCCTCGCTGCTGGCCGACGAGTCCGTCGCGGCCGCGGCCGCCGAGACCGGACGGCGGCTGCGATCGCGGGACGGTGCGGCTGCGGCGGCGGGGCGCATCGCGTCGTTCGCGGAGCGGACCGTCTCCCGCTGAGGACGGGAACGCGCTCCGCCCCCAGGATTCGAACCTGGACCGCAAGGCTCCAAAGGCCTGCGTGCTGCCGTTACACCAGGGCGGACCGTCGCGGCGCCCAGTCTGCCGCACCGCCGCGCCTCGCCGGCCCAGCGCCCGGGGCCGGGACCCGCGCCCACCGTTCGCCACCCGCCGGTTTACCCACAGCCGCGGCCCGGCCTGGCACGATGGCCGGATGGCCACCGACCCCCGGCGGACTGCCCGCCGGATGACGGGCACGCAGCGCCGCGCACAGCTGCTCGACGTGTCCCGTCGCCTCTTCGCCGAGAAGGGCTTCGACAACACGAGCATCGAGGAGATCGCGGCCCGCGCCGAGGTCTCCAAGCCCGTCGTCTACGAGCACTTCGGCGGCAAGGAGGGCATCTACGCCGTCGTCGTCGACCGCGAGATGCAGGCGCTGCTCGCCGCGCTCACCGGCGCCCTGGAGGGCGGCGGGCACCCCAAGCAGCTCGTCGAGCGCACCGCGCTGGCGCTGCTCGGCTACGTCGAGGACTCCGAGGACGGGTTCCGCATCCTGGTGCGCGACTCCCCTGTGGCGCAGGCGACAGGCACGTTCTCCAGCCTGATCGGGGACGTCGCCACCCAGGTGGAGCACCTGCTCGCCGACCAGTTCAAGCGCACCGGTCTCGACCCGCGGAACGCGCCGATGTACGCGCAGATGCTCGTCGGCATGGTGGCGCTCACCGGCCAGTGGTGGCTGGACGCGAAGTCGCCGAAGAAGCAGGACGTCGCCGCGCACCTGGTGAACCTCGCCTGGAACGGCCTCAAGGACCTGGAGCGCCGCCCGGCGCTCACCAAGCCCCGCACCGAGGCACCGACCCGGCGGTCTCTCGACGTCGAGTAACCTGCTCGGGTGGCTGACAAGGTGGCACGCGACGAGGTCGATCGCATCGTCGCCGCCTGGGGCCGGGAGCGCCCCGACCTCGACACGGCCCCGCTCGAGGTGCTGTCCCGCGTGACGCGGCTGGCCCGCCACCTCGACCTCGCCCGCCGCGGCGCTTTCGCCCGGCACGGGCTGGAGACCTGGGCGTTCGACGTGCTGTCCGCGCTGCGCCGCGCCGGCGAGCCGTACCGGCTGTCGCCGGGGGCGCTGCTCACCCAGACCCTCGTCACCTCCGGGACGATGACCAACCGGATCGACCGGCTCGTCGAGCACGGCCTGGTGCGCCGCCGCCCGTCGCCCGACGACCGCCGCGGCGTCCTCGTCGAGCTGACGCCGGTGGGCCTGGACCGGGTGGACGGGGCGCTGGCGGACCTCCTCGACTCCGAGCGGCGGCTGCTGCGCGGGCTGTCCGACGAGGACCGCGCGAACCTGGCCGACCTGCTGCGCGTGCTCGTCGCGCCCTTCGACGAAGCCTCGTGACGGCGCCCCGCACGACCGCTCGCTGCACCAGCGCAGGGACCCCATGACACGCGACGCCCGCCGGGGCCTGCTGCTCACCGCCCTGCTGCTCTACGCGCTCAACCTGCGCGGCCCGATCACCGCGATGGCGCCGGTGGTCTCCGACGTCAGCGCCGACCTGCACCTGACCGCCGCCTCGGCCGGCCTGCTCACCGGCCTGCCGGTGCTGTGCTACGCGCTGGTCACCCCGCTCGCCGCAGCACTGGTCAACCGCGCCGGCACGGCGTTCGCGGGCGTCACCACGCTGCTCGGCGTGCTCGCCGGCACGGTGCTGCGCTCCACCGGTGGGTTCGCCACCGCACTCGCCGGGACCGTGCTGATCGGCGCGGCGATCACCGTGGGGAACGTCACGGTGCCCGTGGTGATCGCGCGCGACTTCTCGTCGGGCATCGCCGGCGTGACCGGCTCGACGACGGCGGCGATGAACGGCGGCGCGGTGCTGACCACCATCGGCATGGCGCCGCTGGCGGCGCTCGTCGGGTGGCGCTGGGCGCTCGCGTCCTGGTCGCTCGTGGTGCTCGTCGGGCTCGCCTGGTGGTGGCGTGCGTACGGCCGCCGCACCGCGGCGCCGCCCGACGAAGCGCC
>CAZFTZ010000358.1:0-5474 GCA_964521875.1 uncultured Cellulomonas sp.
GGAATCCGCACCTGGCGCGGGAAAGTCCACCCACAGTGGCTCCGCGGGCTCCGCGGCGCAGGGCGGGCCGCGAGGTGGAGCCTCGTCGGTGTCCGGCAGGGTGAGTGGAGCGGAGGGAACTACCGGCGCGCGCGACGACGAGGTCCGCACCCGCTGGGCATGGGACGGCGACCCGGTGCACCAGGCGATCCTGTCCGGCCTGCTGTCGCAGGTGGGGATGCAGCTCGCGACGGAGGTGGCCGCGCCTCGTCGGGCGGCGCCCGGCCGTGACCAGGGCCGCCCGCCGCGTCCGCGCAACGAGTACCTCGGCGCCCGGGCCGCGAGGTTCGCCATCTTCCCGGGCTCGCCGCTCGCCCGCCGCCCGCCGAGCTGGCTGATGGCCGCCGAGCTCGTCGAGACCTCCCGGCTGTGGGCGCGCGACGTCGCCCGAATCCGCCCGGAGTGGGTCGAGGAGCAGGCCGCGCACCTCGTCCGGCGCACCTACTCCGACCCCGGCTGGTCACCCCGCCAGGGAGCCGCCACCGTCACCGAGAAGGTGCTGCTCTACGGCATCCCCCTGGTCGCCGGCCGGCGGGTGCTGCTCGCGAAGGTCGACCCGGTGCAGGCGCGCGAGCTGTTCATCCGGCACGCGCTGGTGCAGGGCGAGTGGACCACGCACCACCAGGTCTTCCACGCCAACCGCCGGCTGCTCGACGAGGTCGCCGACCTGGAGGCCCGCACCCGGCAGCGTGGGCTGCTGGTCGACGACGACGCGCTGTTCGACTTCTACGACGAACGGCTGCCCGACGAGGTGGTCTCGGCCCGCCACTTCGACACCTGGTGGAAGGGTGCCCGACGAGCGGACCCCGACCTGCTGACGTTCACGCGCGCGGTGGTGCTGCGCCCCGGCGCGGAGGCGATCGACGAGCGCGCGTTCCCGTCGCGCTGGCCCGCCGCCGACGTGTCGCTGCCGCTGACCTACCAGTTCGAGCCCGGCACCGAGGCGGACGGGGTGACCGTCCACGTGCCGCTCGTCGTGCTGCCGCGGCTGCGGCCGGAGGGCTTCGACTGGATGGTGCCCGGCCTGCGCACCGAGCTGGTCCAGGCCACCATCCGCACCCTGCCGAAACCGGTCCGCGTCCAGCTGGTCCCCGCCCCTGACGTCGCGCGCGCGGTCGACGGCTGGATGTCGCAGCACCTCGCGTCGTGGGAGGACACCGTCCGCGCCGCCGACGCCGCCCCCTCGTTCCACGAGTCGTTCGCCGCCGCCGTCCGCGCTCTGCGCGAGGTCGACGTCCCCCCGGACGCCTTCGACGACGACCACCTCCCGCCCCACCTGCGCATGACGTTCCGCGTCATCGACGCCGGCGGCGGCGTCGTCGACGAGGGCAAGGACCTGCTCGCCCTCCAGCGCCGCCTCATCGCACGGTCCGACGAGGCGGTGGCCTCCGCCGTGCGCACCGCCGTCCGGGCCGCGATGGACGAGGCCCGCCGGACCGCCACCCCCGCGCCGCTCCCCGCCCCCGCGATCCCCCAGCCGGCCGACCCCATCCCGCCGCCCGACGAGCCGTGGGGAACATCTGTCACGCCGGACGCGACGGATGTTCCCCACAGCGTCCCGGGAGCGCTGCAGCGCGACGGCCTCACCACCTGGCCCGACGATCTCACGCTCCCGGCCGCCATCGAGACGACCTCGCGCGGCGTCGTCGTCAGGGGGTACCCCGCCCTCGTCGACCTCGCCGCGCCTGCGGGGAGCGGCACCGGGACCTCGGGCGGTGCGCCCGTCCGAGGCCGTGTGCCCGTGGGAAACGTCACGGGGACCTTACCGGCCTCGGACGCGACGAGGGGGCCGGTGGGGGGCCGGGTGCTCGGGACGCCGGAGGCGGCGGCGGTCGCGCACCGGACCGGCCTGCGCAGGCTGCTGCTCGTGGACGTCGGCCTCGGCACCGCGCGCGTCACCAGCCGATGGACCGGCACGCAGGCGCTCGCGCTGGCGTCGAGCCCCTACCCGAGCACCGAGGCACTCGTCGCCGACGTCCAGCTCGCCGCGATCGACGCGCTCGTCCCCGATCCCGCGCTCGTTCGCGACCCGGAGGCGTACGCGAAGCTCCGGGCACGACTGCGGGACGAGCTGGAGGACGAGGTCCACCGGCTGGTCGGCACGCTCGTCGAGACGCTGACCGCCTGGCGTGAGGCCGACGCCGCGGTTCGCTCGTCGGACAGCCTGGCCCTGGTCGCCGCCGCCCGCGACGTTCGCGCGCAGCTCGACGAGCTCGTCGGGCCGGGGTTCGTCGTGCGCACCGGGGCGGCGCGCCTGCCGCACCTGACCCGCTACCTGCGCGCCGCGGCCTACCGGCTGGCCAAGGCGGCGGAGAACCCGCACCGCGACGCCGCCCTGCAGGCGCAGGTCCACGAGGCGGCCGACGCGTACGACGACGCCGTGGCCCGCGCCGCCGCCGCACCGCCGGACGCCGCGCGTGACGCCGCGCTCGACGCCGTCCGCTGGCAGCTCGAGGAGCTGCGCGTCTCGCTGTTCGCCCAGCACCTCGGCACCCCGGAGAAGGTGTCGACGACACGCATCCGCAAGGCCCTCGTCGCGCTGTAGCGGCCCGACGAGGTCAGGCCCTGCGCCGCCACACGAGCGCGGCCCACCCCCGCCCGACGAGCAGCACCGCGACGCACCACGCGAGTCCGGCCCAGAACCTCCCCGGGTGCCGACCCGACAGCAGGTCGCACACCGCGTCGGTCACCGGGTGATCGGCATGTGCCCCACGGCGTGGCGCAGGCCGAGCAAGCCGTCGGTCGCCCGCCGGTCGACCCGCGTTGGACCGTTCGGGTGATCCATGAGGTGTCAGCACCCGTCCGCGTCGGCGCGGGCGGGCACACTCACGGAATGACGACACCTCAGCGCTGCTTCGTCACCGGGGACCCGCTGATGGAGGCTTACCACGACGCGGAGTGGGGCCGTCCGGTGCACGACGAGCGCGGGCTGTTCGAACGCATCGCCCTGGAAGGGTTCCAGTCGGGCCTGTCGTGGGCGATCGTGCTGCGCAAGCGGCCCGGGTTCCGGGCGGCCTTCGCCCGGTTCGACGCGCCGTCGGTGGCGCGCTTCGGGGACGACGACGTCGCCCGGCTGCTCGCCGACGCCGGCATCGTGCGGAACCGGCTGAAGATCGAGGCCACCATCCACAACGCCCGGGCGCTCGTCGCGCTCCACGAGGCGGGCCGCACGCTCGACGGGGTGCTGTGGAGCCACGCCCCCACCGCACCCCGGCAGCGGCCCGCGACGTGGGCGGACGTGCCGGCGACGTCGCCCGAGTCGGTGGCGCTGGCGCGCGAGCTCAAGGCCCTCGGGTTCCGGTTCGTCGGGCCCACCACGGCGTACGCCGCCATGCAGGCCTGCGGCGTGGTCGACGACCACCTCGTCGGCTGCCCGGCGGTCCACGACGGGTAGCCCGCGGCCGACCCGCCCGGTTCGCCCGGATTCGGCCGGTCCGGGTGATTCCGCATGTCACCCGATCCCGCGCGGACGCCCAGGCATAGCATCACCGCATGGGCGAGCAGCCGGACGAGTCCGGCGTCCCGGACGACGTGGTGCGCGAGGCGGCGAGGGCGTTCTCCGAGCCCGACGACGCCGACCTCGACGTGCTCTCGGCGCTCAACAAGGGTCTGCGCGCGGTCTCGTCGGGCGCGGCCGGGAACCTGCCGTGGCAGCGACCGCCGGGCACCGGCGAGGAGGGGCTCGCCACCCGGCACCCCGGCTGACCGTCCCGCCTGTCACGCGCGGCCGTCTCGCACCCTGGGCTCGCTTGCCCGCCATGTGGGCGGATACGTACCATCCCAGGGACCATCCAGAGCGGCCGAGAGACCCGGCTCGTCGACGCCGCAGCAACCCCCCTGGTGACGGCAGGGTGTGGGTGCTTCCGCCGGGACCGATGGAGACGTGATGAGCGAGCCCGCCCTGGGCACGACGACGCGACCCGCGGTCGCCTCGCGCGCGCCGGCGGACCGGCCGACGCTCTCGTTCGAGCTGTTCCCGCCGCGTGACGTCGACAACGCGCCGCGCACCTGGGAGACGGTGCGGGCGCTGGAGGCCACCCATCCCGACTTCGTGTCCGTCACGTACGGCGCGTCCGGGCGCACCCGCACCACGTCCCGGGCCCTGGTCAGCCGCATCCTGCGCGAGACCACGCTCACCCCGATCGCCCACCTGACCTGCGTCGGGACGTCGCGCGAGGACGTGGCGACCATCGTCGGGGAGTTCCTCGACGAGGGCGTGCGGTCCTTCCTCGCGCTGCGAGGTGACCCCCCGGCGTCCGGCGAGCAGTGGCGTGCCCACCCCGACGGGCTCACCACCGCCGCCGGGCTCGTCGGGCTGCTGCGGCAGATCGAGGCGGACCGCTGTGCGACGAGCCCGGCCCAGGCGGTGCGGGCCCGTGTCAAGCCGCTCTCGGTGGCGGTGGCGGCGTTCCCGCGTGGCAACGCGGTGGCCGGCAGCACCCGCGCCCAGGACATCCAGGCGCTGCTCGACAAGCAGCGTGCCGGCGCCGACTTCGCCATCACCCAGGTGTTCTACGACGCCGACGCCTACCTCGGCCTGGTCGCCGAGGCGCGCAAGGCGGGCGTCGTCATCCCGATCGTCCCCGGCCTGCTGGCCACCACCGACCCGGCCCGGCTGGTCCGCACCCAGGAGCTGACCGGCGTACCGGTCCCCCGCGACCTGCTGGACCTGCTCGGCTCCGCGGACGACGAGCGGGAGCGCCACCGGCGCGGCATCCGGTTCGCCGCCGACCTGGTCGCCGGCGTGCTGGACGGCGGCGCGCCCGGCATCCACCTGTACACGTTCAACCGCCACGAGGCGGCGCTCGACCTGCTCGACGCCACCGACCTCCTGTCCCGCACCACCCGCCCCTCTGCCATCCCGTAGCAGCAGGCACGACGAAGGAACACCGCTGATGACGCAGTCCCCGGCCTTCCCCACCGGCACGATCCTCGGATACCCCCGGATCGGCCCGCGGCGCGAGCTGAAGAAGGCGATCGAGTCCTTCTGGGCGGGCAAGGCCTCCGCCGACGAGGTCGAGGCGACCGCCGCCACGCTGCGCAAGCGCACCCGCGACCGGCTGGCGTCGCTCGGGCTGGCCACCGGCGACGCGTCGATCCCGGGCGGCTTCTCGTTCTACGACCAGGTGCTCGACGCGGTGGTGCTCACCGGCGCGATCCCGGCGCGGTTCGCCGACCTGCCGTCCGCGGACGGGAGGCTGGACCTCGCCGGCTACTCGACGCTGGCGCGCGGCCGCGGTGACGACCTGCCGCTCGAGATGACCAAGTGGTTCGACTCGAACTACCACGACCTGGTCCCCGAGATCGGGCCGGGCACCGCGTTCCGGTTCGCCGACGACCGCGTGGTGCGCGAGTTCGCCGAGGCCGCCGCCGACGGTGTGGTCACCCGGCCGGTGCTCGTCGGGCCGGTGACCTTCCTCGCGCTGGCGAAGCCG
>CAZFTZ010000359.1:0-4079 GCA_964521875.1 uncultured Cellulomonas sp.
GGTCGCCCGGTGCAGGAACACGTCGCGGCTGCTCGAGCCGCCGGTGCGCTGCGCGGTCGTCACGTCCTGCAGCAGCAGCTGCGCCTCGGCACCGGTCTGCGCCGTCGACGCCCCGAACGTCTCGCGGGCCTGGACGAACGACCGCGTCGACTCGTCGAGCACCTGGTCCAGACGCTCGTCGAACAGCCCGGCTGCGGTGCGCTGGCCGACGTAGAGGAACACGAGCGCGAGCGCAACCAGGCCGATGAGCAGCGTGGACGTCAGCACGCGCACCTGCAGCGAGGATCGCCACCATCGCACCGCCGCGCCCGCGCGCCGCAGCCAGCGGGCCCGGACCAGCCGCCACACGCTGGTCAGCCTCGGGCGGGACCGGCCCGGCGTGCCCGTCGTCACGACGTGGTCGCGCCCGCCTTGTAACCGACCCCACGCACGGTGACGACGATCTCCGGCTTCTCGGGGTCGTGCTCGATCTTCGAGCGCAGCCGCTGCACGTGGACGTTGACCAGCCGGGTGTCGGCGGCGTGCCGGTAGCCCCAGACCTTCTCCAGCAGCACCTCGCGGGTGAACACCTGCCACGGCTTGCGGGCGAGCGCGACCAGGAGGTCGAACTCGAGCGGGGTGAGCAGGATCTGCTCGCCGTCACGGCTGACCCGGTGACCCGGGACGTCGATCGTCAGGTCGCCGATCGCCAGGTGCTCCGGCGCGGGCTCGTCGGACCGCCGCAGCCGGGCCCGCACCCGGGCGACCAGCTCCTTGGGCTTGAACGGCTTGGAGATGTAGTCGTCGGCCCCGGCCTCCAGGCCCAGCACGACGTCCACGGTGTCGCTCTTGGCGGTGAGCATGACGATGGGAACGCCGGACTCGGCGCGGATGAGGCGGCACACCTCGTAGCCGTCCTTGCCCGGGAGCATGAGGTCGAGCAGCACCAGGTCCGGCTGGGTGTTGCGGAACACGCCGAGGGCGACGTCGCCGTCCTCGCAGAACACCGGCTCGAATCCCTCCGAGCGCAGCACGATGCCGATCATCTCCGCCAGCGCGGTGTCGTCGTCGACCACCAGCACGCGACCCTTCATGCTCGGCATTCTCGCACCGGCGGCACGGCCGACGGGGCGATCCGGCGTGGACCCACAGCCGCAGCGCCCACGGACGCCGTGTCCCACGTGGCACGATGGCCGCGGGCGCGGGTCTGCCGCGACCCGGAGGGGGAGTCCAGCGGCATGTCGAGCCCACAGGAGCCATCGTCCGGCTGGGCGGCGCCCGGCGGGCCCGACGAGCAGCGTCCCGCGGGCGTGCCGGCGCAGCCCGACGGCTGGGGCGCACCGCCTGCTCCTCCGTCGTGGACGCAGCCGGGTGCCGACCCTGGGGCGGCACCAGGAGGTGACCCCGGCACCCGTCCCGGTGGCTGGGGCAGCCCGGAGGTCCCGCCACCCTGGACCGGCCAGCCGCCGACGACACCGGCGGCGCCGGCAGGCTACGGCCCGGCGGGGTACGGCGCGGGACCCGGGTACGGCCCCGGCTACGGCGGCCCGGCCGGCTACGGCGCGAGCCCCTACCCCGCGGCCCCCGCGGCGTGGGCGCCGCCGGCGTTGCAGCCGGGGATCGTCCCGCTGCGTCCGCTGTCGCTCGGCGAGATCCTCGACGGTGGCGTGCGCGCCATCCGCGCCAACCCGGCCGTGATGTTCGGGCTGTCCGCCGTCGCCGTGACGATCGCGGTGCTGATCTCCGCCGTGCTGACCTACTACCTGTCGGGCGTGCTGTCCGCGCCGCTCGACGACGTCACCAGCACGCTCTCGCCCGACCTGTCCCCCACCGAGGCCGGGGACATCACGGGCCAGCTGTCGTACGGGGTGGGCTCGCTGTTCACCGGCCCCATCACCGCGCTGGTGACGACGATCCTCACCGGCCTGCTCGTGGTCTCCGTCAGTCGTTCCGTGCTCGGACGCACCATCTCGGTGCGCGAGGTGCTGCGATCCGGCCGGGTGTGGTGGGTGGTCGGGTTCTCGCTGCTGTCCGGGCTGGCCGTCGTCGTCGCCGGTGCGCTCTACGCGGGCCTGGTGCTGTTCGTCGGGCTCGGCCTGCACTCGAACCTCGGCGCGGTGATCCTCGGCATCGTCGGCGTGCTCGGGCTGGTGGTCGGCGTGTTCTGGTTCGCCACTCGCACCCGGCTGGTCACGCCCGCGCTGATGCTGGAGGGTCGCGGGTTCTGGGTCACCGTCAAGCGCGCCTGGCGGCTCACGTACGGCAGCTTCTGGCGGCTGTTCGGCATCTGGCTGCTGGTCTCGGTGATCATGTACGTCGTCGAGCAGATCGTGTCCGCACCGTTCGCCATCGTGGCGGTCCTGGTGGGCCACGGCGAGCTGACCTCGGCGTCGTCGCTGGCCATCAACTCCGTCGGCCAGGTGCTCGCGCTGACGGCCGGCACGACGTACACCGCCGCGGTGGTCGCGCTGCTCTACATCGACGTGCGGATGCGCCGCGAAGGACTCGACATCGAGCTCGGCCGCGCGGCCACTGCCGACGCGGCCACCGCCGTCCGGTAGGCGGCCGGTGCTCCTCGAGCCGCCGGTCACGCCCGACGCCACGACCGCTCGCCAGTGGGCGGTCGACGAGCTGTCCCGGCCGGAGTACCACCACGCCGACAACCTGCTGGTGCGGCTGCTGCGGTGGCTGTCCGAGCAGTTCCACGGTGTGCCGGTGCTCGGGGTGTCGCCCGGGCTGGCCGCGCTCGTGGTCGTCGGGATCCTCGCCGTCGTGGTGCTGGTCGCGCTCTGGGTCGCCGGCCCGGTGCGCCGGTCGCGGCGCGCCGTCGGCGGGCGCTCCGTGCTGGGGCACGACGACCGCCGCACCGCCGCACAGCTGAGGTCGGCGGCCGACGCGGCCGCGGCCGGCGGCGACTACTCGCTGGCCGTCGCCGAACGGTTCCGGGCGATCGTGCGCGACCTCGAGGAGCGGGCGGTGCTCGACGAGCGGCCGGGGCGCACGGCGCTCGAGGTGTCGGCGGAGGCCGGCCGCGTGCTGCTCACCGCGGCGCGTGCCCTCGCCGACGGCGCCGAGCTGTTCGACGACGTCGTCTACGGCCAGCGCCCCGCGACCGCCGCCGACGACGCCGCGATGCGCGCCGCCGACCAGCAGGTGCGTGCGGCACGGCGCGAGAGGGTGGCCGGGTGAGCGCCGGGACGGCGGGGTTCGTCGTCGGCGACGGGACCACCACCCGGACGCGCGCCGCCGGACGGTGGCGCCGGTGGCGCGGCCTGTTCGCCGTCCTCGCGATCCTGCTCGTCGGGGCGCTGCTCGCGGTGCTTCCCGCGCCGCGCACCTCCACCACCGCACTGGCGCCGGACAACGTCGGGCGCACCGGTGCGCGGGCGCTGGCGCAGATCCTGGGCCGCCACGGCGTCACGGTGACGTACGTGCGGACCATCGCCGCGGCGGAGCGTGCCGCTGCCGACGGCGGGACGCTGCTCGTCGCCGGTGACTACGCGCTCGTGCAAGAGGACGTCGACCGGATCGCCGCGATCGACGCCGACCTGGTGCTGGTCGCCGCGACCTCCTGGCTGGACCGGCTGGCGCCGGGCGTGCAGGCGGTGCCGCCCGGCATCGGCTCGGTGTCGCAGGGGCGCACCGCGCAGTGCGCCGACGAGGACGCGACGGCCGCGGGCACCATCACCGTCTCCGGCGGGCTCGTCGCGACCGCGCCGGGAGTCGTCGTCTGCTTCCCGGAGGCTCCGGCCACCGCACCGGGGACGCCGCAGGCGCCGGGCGCGTACGCGGTGACGACGAACCCCGCCGGCCACCGCGTCACCGTGCTCGCCGACGCGACAGCGCTGACCAACGGCGCGCTGGCGGAGGAGGGCAACGCCGCGCTCGTCGTGCGGATGCTGGGCCGCCACGACCACCTGACCTGGTACCTGCCGACGTTCACCACCGGCGTCGCCGACGGCGACGGCGCCGACGTCGGCACGCTGGTGCCGCGCGTGGTGTGGGTGCTCGCGCTGGAGGCGCTGCTCGTGGCGCTCGTCGTCGCGCTGTGGCGCGGGCGGCGGCTGGGGCCGGTGGTGGCGGAGCGGCTGCCCGTCGTG
>CAZFTZ010000360.1:0-7733 GCA_964521875.1 uncultured Cellulomonas sp.
CCCGGCCTGGCTCGCCCCGGTGCAGGCTGTCCTGGTGCCGGTCGCCGAGGCGTTCGACGAGTACGTGAAGGACGTCGCCGCGAAGCTCAGGGCCCGGGGCATCCGCGCCGAGGCCGACCTGTCCGACGACCGGTTCGGCAAGAAGATCCGCAACGCCAGCACCCAGAAGGTGCCGTTCACGCTCATCGCCGGCGGCGAGGACGTGGCGGCCGGCGCGGTCTCGTTCCGGTTCCGCGACGGCCACCAGGAGAACGGCGTGCCGGTCGACGAAGCGATCGAGCGGATCGTCGCCGCGGTGCGCGACCGGGTGCAGGTGTGACCGACCCCGGCCCGGCCCTGGAGCATGCCGACGACCTGGCGGGGGAGCCGGACGGCTTCCAGCGGCTGTGGACGCCGCACCGGATGGCCTACATCGGCGGGGAGAACAACCCCGCCGACGGTGCGGCGGGCGCCGGCTGCCCGTTCTGCCGCGCGGTCGGCCTGCCCGACGAGGACGGCCTGGTGATCGGACGCTCCGCGCTGACCTACGCGCTGCTCAACCTGTACCCGTACAACTCCGGGCACGTGCTGGTCTGCCCGAACCGGCACGTCGCGGACTACACCGACCTGACGGCCGACGAGGCCGCCGAGCTGGGGGAGACGACGCGCACCGCGATGCGGGCGCTGCGCGCCGCCTACGCGCCGCAGGGGTTCAACCTCGGCATGAACCTGGGCGAGGTGGCGGGGGCGGGGATCGCGGCGCACCTGCACCAGCACGTGGTGCCGCGCTGGCGCGGGGACTCGAACTTCCTCCCGATCGTCGCGCGCACCCGCGCCCTTCCCGAGATCCTCGCCGACACCCGGGCACGGCTCGCGGCCGCCTGGGCGGAGGCGGCGACGTGCTGAGCCGGCTGCGCACGGCCTGGGGCCGGCTGATGGGCCCGCTCGCTGACGCGCTGCTCGAGGCGGGCGTCACGCCGGACATGGTGACGATCGGCGGCACGGTGGTGTCGGTCGCACTGGCGCTGTGGCTGCTGCCGACGGGCCACCTCTTCCTCGGGGCCATCCTGCTCGGCGTGTTCACGGTGCTGGACACGATCGACGGGCTGATGGCGCGCCGCTCCGGGCGGAGCGGACCCTGGGGGGCGTTCCTCGACTCGACGCTCGACCGGTTCGCGGACGGCGCGATCTTCGCCGGGTTGGTGCTCTGGTACACCGGGCGTGGCGACGACAGGCTCACCGCGATCGGCGCGCTGGTCTGCCTGGTGCTCGGCGCGATCGTCCCGTACGCCCGCGCCCGCGCCGAGGGCATCGGCGTCGACGCGAACGTCGGGATCGCCGAGCGCGGCGACCGCATCCTCGTCACGTTGGTCGCCACCGGGCTCGTCGGGCTCGGGGTGACCCGTGCGCTGCTCACCGTGGCGCTGTGGCTGCTCGCGGCGGCCTCGCTCGTCACCGTGGTGCAGCGGATGCTCGTCGTGCGGCGGCAGGTGCGGGAGGCGGCCTCTTGAGGCCGAGGGTGGACGTCGGCCGTGCCTACGCGGCCGCATGGCGCTGGGGGCGGCGCGCACCGGAAGGACTGGTGCGGGTGGCGGCCGCCGCGGCCGCGGACGTCGTCTGGCTGCACCACGGCGGCGGGGTGCGCCGGCTCGAGGCCAACCTGTCCCGGGTGCTGCCGGATCTCGACCCCCGCGCGCTGCGCCGTGTGTCGCGGGCGGGCATGCGTTCCTACCTGCGCTACTTCGGCGAGGCGTTCACGCTCGCCGGCCGCAGCCGCGAGCAGATCGAGGCGCGTGTCAGCACCGCGCACCGCGACGCGGTGCAGCGCCACCTCGACGAGGGCCGCCAGGTGGTGCTCGCCCTCGGGCACCTCGGCAACTGGGATCTCGCCGGTGCGTGGGCCACGCGGGCGCTCGCTCCCGTGACCACCGTCGCCGAGCGGCTCGAGCCCGAGGAGGTCTACCAGGAGTTTCTGCGGTTCCGGGAGGGCATCGGGCTGCGGATCATCCCGCTGAGCGGCGGCGGGGACGTGTTCCGGCAGCTGGTGCGCGTGGCGCGCACCGGACCGGGCCTCACGCCACTGCTGGCCGATCGTGACCTGACCGCCAAGGGCGTCGAGGTGGACCTCGCCGGGCGCCGGGCGCGGGTCGCCGCCGGGCCGGCCGCTCTCGCGGTGAGCACCGGGGCGCCGATGTTCTTCACGTCGGTCACCTACGAGCGGCTGCGCGGCGCGCAGCGCCGGGCAGCCGGGACGCCGTGGGGCATCCGCGTCGAGTTCGTCGAGGTGCCGGCGGCGCCGGCCGGACTCGCGGCGCGCGAGCGGATCGCGGCGATGACCCAGGCCTGGGTGGACCTGCTCGCCGAGGCGGTCCGACGACACCCGGAGGACTGGCACATGCTGCAACGGGTGTTCGTCGAGGACCTGGACCCGCAGCGGTACGCCGCCACCGTCGCGGCACAGGCGCCGGACGAGGCACCGGTGCAGGCCGTACCGGAGGCGCAGGCGGAGGCCGAGCGATGAGAGCGCTGGGGCGGCAGCGGCACCACCACCTGCGGGTGGGGCTGGTCTGCCCGTACTCCTTCGACATGCCGGGTGGCGTGCAGTTCCACGTCCGCGACCTCGCCGAGTCGCTCATCGGGCGTGGCCACGAGGTCTCCGTGCTGGCGCCCGCGGCCGACGACACCCCGCTGCCGGACTACGTCGTCGGCGCCGGCCGCGCGGTGCCCGTGCACTACAACGGCGCCGTCGCCCGCCTGACGTTCGGGCCGGTCAGCGCTGCGCGCGTGCGCAAGTGGCTCACCGCCGGCCGGTTCGACGTGCTGCACCTGCACGAGCCCGTCACTCCCAGCCTGGGCATGCTGGCGATGTGGATCGCCGACGGGCCGATCGTCGGCACGTTCCACTCCTCGATGAACCGCTCGCGGTCGCTGCAGCTCGCGTACCCGCTGGTGCGGCAGTCGCTGGAGAAGATCTCGGCGCGGATCGCGGTCTCCGAGGACGCCCGTCGCACCGTCGTCGAGCACCTGGGCGGAGACGCGGTGGTGATCCCCAACGGAGTCTTCGTCGACCGGTTCGCGGGGGCGGCGCCGGACCCGCGCTGGACCGGGACGCTCGAGGCGCCCACCGTCGCGTTCCTCGGCCGGCTCGACGAGCCGCGCAAGGGACTGCCCGTGCTGCTCGGCGCAATCCCGGCCGTGCTGCAGCAGATCCCGGGCGCCCGTTTCCTGGTCGTGGGCCGCGGCGAGTTCGGGCCCGACGAGGCGGCGGACGCCCTCGGCCCGCTGGCGGGCGCCGTCGAGTTCGTCGGCGGGGTGTCGGACGAGGAGAAGGCGCGCCTGCTCGCCTCGGCCGACGTCTACTGCGCGCCGCAGACCGGCGGCGAGTCGTTCGGGATCGTGCTCGTCGAGGCGATGGCCGCCGGGACGCCAGTGGTCGCCAGCGACCTCGGCGCGTTCTCGCGGGTGCTCGACGACGGCGAGGCCGGGGTGCTGTTCCGCGCCGGGGACTCCGCCGACCTGGCCGCGACGCTGCTGCGCGTGCTGGGGGACGAGGACCTGCGCCGCGCGAAGGTCGCCGCCGGCCGGGCCGTGGTGCGCCGCTACGACTGGACGGGTGTCACCGACCAGGTGCTCGCGGTGTACGAGATGGCCGTCGCCGGCCACACCGCGCCCGTGGGCGAGGACCCGAGCTCGCGCTCCCGGCGGTGGCACGAGGTCGCACCGGGGACGCCGGGGAGCGGAGTCTCACGGCGGCGCGGCAAGGAGGAGCGGTGAGCTGGGCCGAGGTCGTGCTCGCGGTCGGTGTGGTGCTGGCGCTGGTGCTGTGGGTGGTCTGGGTCGACGCGAGCCGGCTCGACCGGCTGCACCGCCGGGTGGACGCGTCGCGCTCGGTGCTCGACCAGCAGCTGGTGCGACGCGCCACCGTCGCCGCCGAGCTGGCGACCAGTGGCGTGCTCGACCCGGCGAGCTCGATCGTCGTCGGCGAGGCGGCCTGGGCCGCGCTCTCCGCAGGCGGCGACCCCGGGCCGGCCGGTGCGGCCGGCGACCTGCGCGAGGTGCTGGCGGAGACGCCCGCCGAGCCGGTCCGTCCCGCCGCCGACCTGGACCGTGGCCAGCTCGAGAGCGACCTGACGGCGGCGCTGCGCGAGGTGCTCGACGATCCGCACGAGGTCGCCCTCATGGTGACCGACGAGGCCGGCAGCGCACTGCTCGACGAGCTGTCCGCCGCCTGGTACCGGCTACAGCTCGCCCGCCGGTTCCACAACGACGCCGTCGCCCTCACGCGCAGCGCCCGGCGCGCCCCGTTGGTACGCCTGCTGCGGCTGGCGGGCAGCGCGCCCGAGCCGGTGACGTTCGAGCTCGACGACGAATGGCCGGAGGGCCTTCGTCACGTGCTGCCGCGCGGCTGAGACGCGCCGGGGCCACGTTGCGTGCCCCGACTAGCATGGGAGACCGGAAAGCCCCCTGTCGATCCCGGAGCGAGGCACACCGTGACCAGCGAGAACGAGACCGCCGGCGCCGTCGTCGGCACTGCCAAGGTGAAGCGCGGCATGGCCGAGATGCTCAAAGGCGGCGTGATCATGGACGTCGTCACCCCGGAGCAGGCGAAGATCGCCGAGGACGCCGGCGCCGTCGCCGTCATGGCGCTCGAGCGCGTGCCGGCCGACATCCGGGCCCAGGGTGGCGTGGCGCGGATGAGCGACCCCGACCTCATCGACGGGATCATCGCCGCCGTGTCCATCCCGGTGATGGCCAAGGCACGGATCGGGCACTTCGTCGAGGCGCAGGTGCTGCAGGCGCTCGGCGTCGACTACGTCGACGAGTCCGAGGTGCTCACCCCGGCCGACTACAGCCACCACATCGACAAGTGGGCGTTCACCGTGCCGTTCGTCTGCGGCGCGACGAACCTCGGTGAGGCGCTGCGCCGCATCGCGGAGGGCGCAGCGATGATCCGCTCCAAGGGCGAGGCCGGCACCGGCGACGTGTCGAACGCGACGACGCACATGCGGCAGATCCGCGACGAGATCCGCCGCCTGACCTCGCTGCCGGAGGACGAGTTGTTCCTCGCCGCCAAGGAGCTGGCGGCGCCGTACGAGCTGGTCGCCGAGGTCGCCCGCGCCGGCAAGCTGCCCGTGGTGCTGTTCACCGCCGGCGGTATCGCCACCCCCGCCGACGCCGCGATGATGATGCAGCTCGGCGCCGAGGGCGTGTTCGTCGGCTCCGGCATCTTCAAGTCCGGCAACCCCGCCCAGCGCGCCGCCGCGATCGTCAAGGCGACGACCTTCTACGACGACCCCGACGTCATCGCCAAGGTCTCGCGCGGGCTGGGCGAGGCGATGGTGGGCATCAACGTCGACGAGATCCCGGAGCCGCACCGGCTGGCCGAGCGCGGCTGGTGAGCCGGCCGGCGCGCTGAGGTGGTCGAGCTCGGACCGGACTGGGTTCCCGGGCCGGATGGCATCCCGTACCGGCGGGCGGCGCGCGTCATCCTGCTCGACGAGGCCGACCGGCTGCTGCTGGTGCGCGGTCACGACGTGGACCAGCCGGAGCGGTCCTGGTGGTTCACCGTCGGCGGCGGCATCGACGCGGGGGAGACGGCGCGACAGGCCGCGGTCCGCGAGCTGCGCGAGGAGACCGGTATCACGCTGGCGCCCGACGAGCTCGTCGGCCCGGTGTACACACGCCAGGCACTGTTCGACTTCTTCGCCCGGTGGTGCCGCCAGGACGAGGAGCTGTTCCTCGCCCGCGTCGACTCGGCGGCCCTGCAGCCGCTGTCGCAGGACGAGTGGACGGACGTCGAGGCCCAGGTGCTCGACGAGCTGCGCTGGTGGCACCTGGACCACCTGGCGTCGGTGGACGTCGAGGTGTTCCCCGCCGGCCTGGCCGACCTGGTCCGCCCGCTGCTGACCGGCTGGGACGGGCAGACACGTCACCTCGGCCTCGCCCGCGAGACCTGACCGTACCGACCGGTAACATCGGCACTCGTGCCGATCCCCGCTCCCACGTCACCGGCCCTGCGCGTGCCCCGCAGCGGCATCCGCACCCTCATGGACCTCGCACTGCGCGACCCGCAGGCGCTCCACCTGGAGATCGGTGAGCCCGACGCTCCCGTGGCGCCGCACGTGGTCGAGGCTGCGGCGGCCGCCGGCCGGGAGGGCCGCACCGGGTACACGTCGAGCACGGGGCTTCCGGCGCTGCGCGCGGCCGTGGCGCAGCGGGTCAGCACCCGCTCCGGGCGTCCGACGAGCCCCGACGACGTCGTCGTGTCGCACGGCGCCATGCACGGTCTGGCGATGGCGTTCCAGGCGATGCTCGGTCCCGGCGACGAGGTGCTGCTGCCGGACCCGATGTTCCCCAACTGGGCGATGGCCGCCACGGCCGCGGGTGCCGGCGTGCGCACCTACCCGACACGCGCCGAGCACGGCTTCGTCCCGGTGCCGGCCGAGGTCGAGGCGTCCGTCACGCCGCGCACCCGCGCGATCGTCGTCTGCTCGCCCGACAACCCGACGGGTGCCGTGTACCCCGCCGCGGTGATGGAGCAGCTCGTCGAGGTCGCACGCCGGCACGACCTGTGGCTGCTGTCCGACGAGTGCTACGAGGCGATCACGTTCGGCGTGCCGTTCGTGTCCCCGGCGGCGTTCGACACCGACGGGCGTGTCGTCGTCTTCGGGAGCGTGTCGAAGACGTACGCGATGACCGGCTGGCGCATCGGTTGGGTCGCCACGCCGAATCGCGACCTGCTCGAGGTGCTCGGCCACCTGTCCGAGGCGCTCGTCTCCTGCCCGTCGACGGTGGGCCAGGTGGGCGCGCTGGCCGCGCTGACCGGACCGCAGGACGCCGTCGCGACCGCCGTCGCGTCCTACCGGGAGCGGCGCGACGCCGCCACCGAGCTGCTGGCGGCCAGCGGCATCGGCTTCACACCGCCCGAGGGCGCCTTCTACCTGCTGGTGGACGTCGAGCACGACGACACCGACGGGTTCGCGCTGCGGCTGCTGGAGCGACGGCACGTCGCGGTGGCGCCCGGGGCGACGTTCGGCGCGCAGGCGGCCGGGCGGGTGCGGGTGAGCCTCGCCTCGGCGCGCCCGGTGCTGCTCGACGGCCTGGCCAGGCTGGCCGACGAGGTGGTCGCCGCCCGCGCCGCGAGCGTCCGAGCCGTCGTCGGCTGACGGGACGGACCGACGGCCCGGCAGAGCGCCCGCGGGCCGGGGCTTCGTCGGCCACGCTCGTCGTCCCGCCTAGACTGACCCGCCATGACCCCCGCCTCGCCGACCGTCGGCGTGCTCGCCCTGCAGGGTGACGTGCGCGAGCACCTCGCCGCGCTGCGGACGGCCGGCGTGCAAGCGGTCGGCGTCCGGCGCCGCTCCGAACTGGACGCGGTCGACGCGCTCGTCATCCCGGGCGGGGAGTCGACGACCATCGACAAGCTGCTGCGCGCCTTCGACCTGGTCGAGCCGGTGCGGGCCCGGCTCCGCGCCGGCATGCCGGCCTACGGCTCCTGCGCCGGGATGATCCTGCTGGCCGACCGCGTGCTCGGCGCCATCGACGGCCAGCAGACGCTCGGCGGCCTCGACATCACGGTGCGCCGCAACGCGTTCGGCCGCCAGGTCGACTCCTTCGAGACGGACCTGGACATCGAGGGCGTCGAGGGCGAGCCGGTGCACGCCGTCTTCATCCGTGCCCCGTGGGTGGAGCAGGTGGGGCCGGCCGCGCGCGTGCTGGCACGGGTGGAGGCGGGTCCGGCCGCCGGTAGGATC
>CAZFTZ010000361.1:0-17870 GCA_964521875.1 uncultured Cellulomonas sp.
GGGCGCAGGTAGCAGCGTCTCCAGCTCCGCGAACAGGTCGTCGGGCAGCGCAGCCTGCGCGGCCGCCACGGTGACCGGGACGCGCTCCGGCCGTGACATCCCGACGATCGTGGAGGCGAAGCCTTCGTCGAGGACCGAGAACCGCAGAGCCGCGGTGGGCAGGTCGGCGCCGTAGCGCGCGCACACCGAGCGCATCGACTCCACCGCGTCGAGCAGCGGCTGCGACGCCGGGCGGTAGCCGTAGCTCGTCGGACTGCCCGCCGCGTCCTGGTGCGCCAGGATGCCGCCGCCGTAGACCGCCGCGTTGAGCACGCCCATCCCCTGCCGGTGCGCCTCGGCGATCAGCGCACCTGCGCTGCGGTCGACGAGCGTCCAGCGGTTGTGCACCAGCAGCACGTCGAACACCTCGAGGGCGAGGTACCGCGCCATCACGCGGACGTCGCCGCCGGCCAGGCCGATCGACCCGACGACTCCCTGCTCGCGCAGCGCGACGAGCGCGTCCACCGCGCCTCCGGGAGCCGCGACGTACTCGAACGCGAAGCTCTCCGGGTCGTGCAGGTGCACCAGCGGCAGCCGGTCGAGGCCGAGCCGCTGCATCGACTCCTCGACGCTGCGGCGCACCCGGTCGCCGGAGTAGTCCTCGCCACGCGGGTCGGTCTTCGTCTCGACGACGACGTCCGCCGGCGGCCCGCCGACCCGCCGCAGCGCCTCGCCGATGCGCCGCTCGCTCTCCCCGTCGGAGTAGCCGTTCGACGTGTCGAGGAACCGGATCGGGCTGTCCAGGGCCGCCAGCACCGTGGCGATGCCACGCTCGGCCGGTACCTCCCGGCCGTACAGCCACGGCATGCCGCCCAGCGGGCTGCCGCCCAGGCACAGCGCGGACACCTGCAGACCGGTGGCTCCCAGCGGGCGCATCCACGGCAGCGACATCAGCGACCTCCTCGTCGTCGTGCCGACATCCTGCTCCTCAGCCCGCAGCCCGGAGGAACTGGTCCACCAGCGGGCCCGCGGTGGTCGCGCCGAAGTCGCCGGTCTCGACGAACGCGGCGACGGCGAGGTCACCGTGGATGGCGACGAGCCAGGCGTGGTTGGCCAGCCCCTGGTCGGTCTGGAACTGCGCGGTGCCGGTCTTGGCCGCCACGTCCGGCGCCGGCACGTCCTGCAGCAGCGTCGCGGTGCCGTCGGTGACCACGGCGCGCATCAGGCCGCGCAAGGTGTCGGCCTCCGCCTGGGTGAGCGGCTGGGCGGGCGTCGCGGGAGCGGTGGCCGACGAGGCGGGCGCGGCGGTCTCGTCGGCCGTGGCCGACGAGACAGCGGGTCTGACCAGCACGGGCGTCACGGTGTGACCGGCCGCCACCGACGCGGTGACCGTCGCCATGCCGAGCGGCGAGGCGATCACCCGGCCCTGGCCGATCATCGAGGCCGCGTGGTCGGTGCCGGTGGAGTCGTCGGGCAGCGTGCCGAGGAACGCCGGGAAGCCGAGCGCCGGCGCCGGGTCCAGGCCGAGCGAGCGTGCCGCGTCGATCAGCGCGGCCTGCGGCACCGTACCGGCCTGCCCGACGAACGCGGTGTTGCAGGAGTGTGCGAACGCGGTGCGCAGCGGGATGTCGCCGAGCTCGGACGACGGGTAGTCCGGCACGTTGTCGAACGTGTAGCCGTCCACCGTCACGCTCGTCGGGCAGGCCAGCGTGCTGTCCGGGGTGAGGCCCGCGCGCAGCAGGGCGAGCGCGGAGGCGATCTTGAAGGTCGAGCCGGGCGCGTACTGACCGACCGTCGCGGTGGACAGTCCGTCGCCGTTCGGGCCGCTCGCGGCGGCGAGCACCTCGCCCGTGGACGGGCGGATCGCGACGAGCGCCGCGTTGCCCGGCACGCCCGCGAGGACATCCTCGGCCGTGGTCTGCAGCGCCACGTCGAGCGTGGTCTGCAGCGGGGTGCCGGCGACCGCGTCGACGTGGAACAGCTGCCGGGTCG
The DNA here is from genome assembly GCA_964521875.1 of uncultured Cellulomonas sp. Taxonomy (GTDB): domain Bacteria; phylum Actinomycetota; class Actinomycetes; order Actinomycetales; family Cellulomonadaceae; genus Cellulomonas. The sequence continues at coordinate 1,972 of CAZFTZ010000361.1, forward strand.
CGGGGCCGTTCGTCGCCACGACGGTCAGGCCGGGCGTGCCGCGCAGCTGCTCGCCGTACTGCCGCTGCAGGCCGGACAGCCCGGTGAGGTCGCCGGCGACGATCGCACCGTCCGAGCCGTCGATGATCTCCTTCGTCGCCTGGCCCACCTGACCCAGGATCGGACGCGCGAACAGGCGCGTCGGCGCCAGCGGCAGCTCGTCGGCCACCGCGTTGACGCCGGGGATCTGCTGCAGGGCGGGTACGTCGTAGGCGGGGTCCTCCTGGCGGACGGTGATCGCCTCGACGAACGCCTTGGGTCCGGCGGCCGCGACCTTCGCCGCGTACGCGTCCGGGTCCATCGCGAGCGCGGCGGCCAGCGCCCGGGCGGAGGCGTCCTGGCCGGTGGCGTCGACATGCGTCTTGTCGATGCCGACGTGCCACACCGGGCGGGGCACCACGATCGGGTCGCCGTTGCCGGCCAGCACCGAGCCGCGCTCGGCGGCGACGCGCTGGACGGACAGCGTCTCGCCGTCGACGAGGTCGGGCGCGAGCAGCGGGGTGCGCCACTGCGCCTGCCACACCTGCCCGTCGTCCCCGTCCGCCAGCGCCAGCTGCGCCGTGACGTCGTACGTCCACGGCCGCGCGGCGCCGAGGTCCCAGGTCCAGTGCAGTGCGGCGGTCGCCTTCTGCTCGTCCTGCGGGTCCACCGTCACGGACGCGACCGAGACCTGGGCCGTGGCCTCGCCGAGGCCCGCGAACACGGTGGTACGGGTGCTGGCCAGGGCGGCGGCGTCGGGTGCGCCGGCGGCGAGCGCGACGCCGGTGAAGTCCCCGGACGCCAGCGCCGTGGCGAGCGCGGCCGCCTCGGAGTCGGGCGTCGCGCGGTGTGGCGAGCAACCGCTCACCCCCGCCAGCAGCAGCACGCCCACGGTCACCGCCGCGGTCCTCGTCCAGAGCCTGCGCATGCCCGCCGTCCCTCCCCCCGGGTCCCCCCGACCCGCGACGAGCCTGCCACCCCGGCGGCTCGTGCGGGCTCAGGACGAAGGTCCCGTATCCGGACGGCGGCGCCCGACCTCTCGTGGGATCGTGGCCACCGTGCGGCCGCGCAGCGGTTGCTGCCGAGCGTTGTGGCAGGTCAGGATGCCTCATGGCCGCCGAGCGACGAGGCAACGCGGCACCTCCGGACACGGTGGCGCCCCTGGCGCGAGTCCACGTCCAGGACGCTGCCCGGGTGATCGCCACGGCGCTGGCCGACGACCCCGGCTACCGGTTCCTGCTGCCCGACGAGTCGCGGCGCATCGGCGTGCTGACGGCGTTGTACCGGATGACGCTGGCCGACACCATCGCCCACGGCCGCGGCTTCGTCACGACCGCCGGGCACGTCGTCACCGCCGCGCTGGCGACCTTCCCGCCCGGTGCGTACCCGATGACCGCGGCACGGTGGATCCGCGCGGGCGCGCAGGTGACCCGGATCGCGGCGCTGGCCCGCGAGCACAGCCCCGCGCTGATCCGGTTCGGCCGGCTCATCACGGCCGCCGTGCCGGCCGACGCCTGGTACTTCCAGGCCCTCGGCGTGCGGCCCGACCTGCAGCACACCGGCCGCGGCACGGTGCTGCTGCGCACCGCCCTCGCACTCGTGGACGAGGCCGGCACGTCCTCCTACCTGGAGACGAACCTCCCCGAGAACGTCGCGTACTACCAGCACTTCGGCTACGAGCCGGTCGCCGAGCCGCGGCGGCTGGCGGCGGGGGGGCCGTCCATCTACCCGATGCTGCGTCCCGCTCGTCGGCCCTGAGCTCTCCGGCCCGGACCAGAATGGCGCCATGACCTCCGTGCCCTTGGTGACGCTGAACAACGGCGTCGAGATCCCGCAGCTCGGCCTCGGCGTGTGGCAGGTGCCGCCCGGCGAGACGCAGCGCGTCGTCCTCGACGCGCTGGAGCTCGGGTACCGGCACGTCGACACCGCCCAGATGTACGGCAACGAGGCCGGTGTCGGGGCCGCGCTGGCCGCCTCGGGGCTGCCGCGCGAGGACGTCTTCGTCACCAGCAAGCTGAACAACAACCGGCACGAGCGCACGGCGGCGCTCGAGTCGTTCGATCGCACTCTCGAAGCGCTCGGTTCCGACCACGTGGACCTCTTCCTCATCCACTGGCCGCTGCCGGCGGTCGGCGACTTCGTCGACACCTGGCATGCGATGGAGGAGATCTACGAGTCCGGCCGCGCCCGGGCGATCGGCGTCTCGAACTTCCAGCAGCACCACCTCGACCGGATCGCCGCCGAGGGGTCCGTCACGCCGGCCGTCGACCAGATCGAGGTCTACCCGTACCTGACGCAGGAGCCGCTGCGTGGCTACCTGCGAGAGCACGCCATCGCCACCGAGGTGTGGTCCCCGCTGGGCAGCGGCACCGTGCTGGGCGACGAGACGCTGGCCCGCGTCGCGGCTGCGCACGGCGTCTCGCCGGCGCAGGCGACGATCCGGTGGCACCTGCAGCGCGGCGACATCGTGTTCCCCAAGTCGACGCACCGCGAACGGTTGGCGCAGAACCTCGACGTGCTCGGCTTCACGCTGACGGACGAGGAGATGGCGGCGATCACCGGGCTGAACCGCGACCTGCGCACCGGACCGGACCCCGACCACTTCAACTGGGTGCCGCGCGGCTGATCCGGCGCGCGGCGCGGTGCCCCGGGAGGGAGGCTATGACCATGGCTGAGACACCTCGCGTCACCGTCCTGGGCACCGGCGCCATCGGCTACGGCATGGCCGTCAGCCTGCTGCGCGCCGGCATCGACACCACCGTGTGGAACCGCACCCGCGCCAAGGCCGAGCCGCTCGCCGAGCTCGGCGCCACGGTCGCCGACGCTCCCTCGGCCGCGGTCAAGGGCGCCGACGTCGTCGTCACCGCGCTGTTCGACGCCGACGCGGACGCCGCCGTGATGGCCGGGGCGCTGCCGGCGATGGAGCCGGGCGCCGTCTGGGTCCAGTCCTCGACCGTCGGGGCGACGGGCACCGCTCGCCTGGCGGCGCTGGCCGACGAGCACGACGTGCCCTTCGTCGACGCCCCGGTGCTCGGCACCCGCAAGCCGGCCCTCGCCGGCAAGCTCGTCGTGCTCGCCTCCGCTCCCGCCGAGGTGCGCCCCCTGGTGCAGCCGGTGCTCGACGCGATCGGCACCCGGACGGTGTGGGTGGCCGAGGAGCCCGGGCCGGCGTCGCGGCTCAAGCTGGTCGCCAACGCGTGGATCGCCACGCTGACCGCGGGCGTCGGCCAGTCGATCGCGCTGGCGCAGGCGTGGGGGCTGGACCCGCAGCTGTTCCTCGACGCGATCGACGGTGGCCAGCCGGACAGCCCGTACGCGCACGTCAAGGGCGCCGCGATGCTGTCCGGCGACTTCGACCCGCAGTTCGAGCTCGACGGGCTGCGCAAGGACCTCGCGCTCATCGCCGCCGACGCGCACACCGCCGGGGTGCCGACCGACCTGGTGGACGTGCTCGCCCAGGCCTACAAGACGGCTGCCGGCGCGGACGCCGCGCCGCGCGACATCGCCGCCGTCGTCGACGCGTTCCGCCCGGCGCGCGCCGAGTGGCCGCAGGAGCCGACCGCCGCGGACTGACCCGGAGGGGCAGGGGCCGGTCCTACCCCGCGAGCGAGACCCGGGCTCGCTCGAGGCCGTCGAGCAGCAGGTCGAGCGTGAACTCGAACTCGGTCTGGCTGTCGCACCAGCCCAGCGTCGGGTCGTCCGCCGCGTGCGCCTCCGACTCGGCCATGGCGACGAGGTGCGGGATGCGAGCGGCCAACCGGGCCATCTCGGCCTCGGTGGCGCCTTGGTCGATCGTGCCGCCGGCGGCCGCCGGGTTGAACACCTCCGGGGAGAAGCCGAGCACCATGCTGCCGAGCGCGTGCAGCCCCTGGTGGGCGAGGTGGTAGGTGAAGCCGCCACGCACCATCGCGGCGAGGATCGCCTCGAAGTGGCCGAACACCGCGGGCGGCACGCTCGGCCGGGTGCCGACGAGCACCGGCGCCCACGGGTGGCGCAGCATGACGCGGCGCGCGGCGAGGGAGCGTCCCCGGACGTCGGCTCGCCAGTCGCCGGAGCCGGCCGGCGGCAGCGCGGCGACCTCGCGGTCGATCTCCGCCACCACGGACTCGACCAGCCCGTCCACCAGGCCGTCCTTGCCCGGCAGGTGGTGGTACAGCGACATCGCCTCGACCCCGAGCTCCGAGCCGACGCGCCGCATGGTCACCGCCGCGATGCCCTCGGCGTCCGCGACCCGCATCGCGGCGGCGAGCACGCGCTCGCGACTGAGCGGCCCGGACCTGGCGGCCTTGACCGCGCCTCTCGTCGTCGTCATCGGAACCTCCTTGCGCAGGCTTACATTGTATGGTTGCCTTACGCCGTAAGGTCGGAACGAGTCCGGGAGGACACCGTGTCGCAGCACCTCGATCCCGCCCGCACCACCGGGCTGCTCTACCTCGGCGTCGCCGTCACCGGTGCGCTGGGACACCTGATGCTCGGCGCCCGCCTCTTCGACCCCGACGACCCCGCGACCACGCTCGCGAACCTCGCCGGGCACGGCACGCTGGCCCGTGTCGCGGTGGCGCTGACGCTCGGGATCTGCCTCACCCAGGCGCTCACCGCGGTCGCCTTCTCCCGGGTGTTCCGTGCGGTCGACGAGTCCGTGGCCCGGACGCTGACGGCGTTCGGGCTGGTCAACGCGGTGGCGATGCTCGCCAGTGCCGCTCTGCTCGGTGCCGCGGTCCGTGCCGCGAGTGCCCCGCTGACGGCGCCCGCCGATGCCGTGCAGCTGCTCCACCTCGTCGACGCCGGCCTGTGGGACGTCAGCGGCCTGTTCTTCGGGCTGTGGCTGGTGCCGATGGGCCGGCTGGTGCTGCGCACCGGGCCCCGACCCCTCGGCCTGCTGCTCGTCGGCGGCGGGGCGCTCTACGTCCTCGGCGCGTTCGCGGTGGCCCTGGCGCCCGGCGCCACCGCGCTCGCCACGGTGTTGAGCCTGCCGGCGACCGTCGCCGAGCTGTGGATGATCGGCTACCTGCTGGTGCGCGGCATGCCCCGGCCCACCACCCCGGCCGACGAGCTCGTCGCGGCGGTGTGATTGCCGCGTCAGGCCAGGCCCACCATCTCGGCGCTCACCTCCCACAGCCGGCGGCCCGTCCCGGGATCGTCGGCCTGCGGGCCGGTGCGCCCCACCCGCCCGCGCACCCAGTACTGCCCCGACGTCCAGTCCGTCCCCGGCGTGCCCTCCGCGAACCGGACCAGCTGGTCGGCGCCGCGGTAGGGCTGCGTGAAGACCGCCCGCGCGAGCGCCGTCCCGTACAGCCGCAGCAGGCGCGGGCCACCGATCGCCCCGAAGTTGGTCGCGACGATCCCGGGGTGGAACGCGGCCGACGAGACACCCTGCCCGTGGAACCGCCAGTGCAGCTCGCGGACGAACAGCACGTTCGCCAGCTTGCTCGCGCCGTAGGCGCGGAACGGCGCGTACCGGTGCGCCATGTCGAGGTCGCCCAGGTCCAGCCGTGCCCCGCGCGAGGCCATGCTGCTCGTCGCCAGCACCGTGGCCGACGAGGCCACCAGCGTGTCCATCAGCAGGTTCGTCAGCAGGAACGGCGCCAGGTGGTTCACCTGGAACGTCCACTCGTGCCCGTCCGGTGTCAGCCGCCGGTGCTCGCTGCTGATACCGCCCGCGTTGTTCGCCAGCACGTCGATGCGCGGGAGGCGCTGCGCCAGCGTCGCCGCGAGCGCGCGCACCTCGTCGAGCCGGGCGAAGTCGGCGACGTGGTGTTCCGCTCCGATCTCCACCGCCACCGCGGCGGTTCGCACCGGGTCGCGGCCGACGACGACCACCCGGTGCCCGTGCCCGGCGAGCGTGCGCGCCGCCGCGGCCCCGATGCCCGAGCTCGCACCCGTGATGACGATGGTCTTGGAGGTCACGGGGCCTCTTCCTACCCCATCCCGCATCGCGTGCTGCGTCGTCGTTCGTCGTGCCGCCGGACCGGGCGAGGTGGGGAGGCGAAGCGGCCGGCCGGCACGTAGCCTCGGCGCCGTGGCGGGGGCCTGGGTGCGACGGGTGTGGGGTGCGATCGGCCGGGCCCAGGGGCCGTGGCCGGCGGCGCCCGCACCGCTCGTCGGGCAGCCGCAGCGGTGGGCCGGGCTGGACCCGCTGGAGTACCACCTGCGCCAGCGCAGCCCGACGACCTGTGGCTCCGCCTCGCTGCTCGTCGCGCGCGCCCTGCACGACCCGGTCTACGCCCGCTGGCTGCTGGCCGGGGTGGACGACCGCACCGGGGCGCTGAGCGACGAACCGGTCGAGGAGCGGTTCGCCGCCGCGGAGCAGACCGTCAAGGACCGGACCGACGCGATGTTCGGGCCCACCGGGCTGCAGGCGCCGTGGCCGCACTCGCTCGGCACGTCACCGTGGGGCGCCGCGCACGAGATGACACGCATCACCGGCCTGCGCCATCGCGCGCGCTACGTCGGCCCCGACTCTCCCGCCGCCCGCACCGCGGCCTACGACGCCGTCGACCGCACCGTCTCCGCCGGCCGCAGCGCACCGATGTTCGTCGGCGACGGACGCATCCCCCGGCACGTGGTGCTCGCCGTGGGGCGGGACGACGAGGCGCTGCGGCTGTACGAGCCGGCGTCCGGGAACGTGGTGCGGCTGACGCGGCAGCAGTACGTCGACGGCGGGTTCGTCGTCGCCGGGTGGACGGTGCCGTGGGCGGTCGTCGTGCCACGCTGAGCCCTGCCGCCACGGTCAGCGCGAGATGGTCGCCCAGACGTGCTTGCGGCCGGGCTCGGAGTACCAGCCGACCTCGTCGGCCAGCCGCCCGACGAGGTAGAGGCCGAACCCGCCCTCACCCGCGGGCCGTGCCGCCGAGTGGGTGGGCACGGCGTCCACCGAGCCGTCCGCGACGTCGAGCAGGTGCCCGCCGGCAGCGCGCGCAAGAGCCACCACGACGGGTGGCACTCCGTGGCGCAGCGCGTTCGTCGCCAGCTCGGACGCCACCAGCACCACTGGGCCGGCCACCTGGCGCGGCGCGTGCAGCGCCTGGTTCAAGGACGCGCGCAGCCGGCGCAGGTCCGCCGTGGAGTCGAGTGTCCAGGTGCCTAGGTGCTCGTCGGCCGGAGGAGGGTCGGCGAGCGGGAGCGGCTGCATCGCCGCGGACGCGGACGAACGCCACGGCACGTCGGCTCCCTCCCTCACCTCTCGACCAGGCTGCAGGTGGCTGAACGGTAGCGCCGGGCCGGTCGTCGGGCACGATGGGGCCACGGTCGAGCCGAGTCCCGGCAGGCCGCCGGCCAGCGGGAGGTGACCATGGAACCCGTCGGGTGGCTGGTGATCGGCGTCCTCGTCGTCGTGGCGGTGAACGCCTGGGCGCACCGGTTCGGCGTCGCGCCGCCCCTGGTGCTGGTCGTCGTCGGCGTCGTCGTCAGCCTGCTGCCGGTGGTGCCGGCGATCACCGTCGAGCCCGAGCTGATCCTCGCCGTCGTGCTGCCGCCGCTGCTGTACTCCGGCGCGGTCAACCTGCCGGCGATGGACTTCCGGCGTGACCTGACGACGATCTCGGGTCTGTCCGTGGGGCTCGTCGTCGTCTCCGCGGTCCTCGTCGGGCTCGTCGTGTCCGCGCTGCTGCCCGGCCTGGGTCTGGCCGGCGGGATCGCGCTCGGCGCGGTCGTCAGCCCGACGGACGCGGTGGCGACGCGCATCGTGCGCAGCCAGCGCGTGTCGCCACGCGTGGTCACCGTGCTCGAGGGCGAGAGCCTGCTCAACGACGCGTCCGCACTGGTGCTGCTGCGCTCCGCGGTCGCCGCGACCGCCGCCACGGTGTCCGCGGCGCACGTCGCGGGCGACTTCCTGCGGGCGGTCGTCGTCGCGGTCGTCGTCGGCTGGCTGGTCGGACGGGGTGCGCTGTGGGCCCGATCCCACCTGCGCCCGGCCGCGGCCGGGGTCGCGGTGTCGCTCGTCGTGCCCTACGTCGCGTACCTGCCGGCCGAGCACCTGGGCGGCTCCGGACTGGTGGCCGCGGTGACCGCCGGGCTGGTGATGGGCACCGGCGCCCCCCGCGACCTGCGCGCCGAGGACCGGATGACCGAGCAGTCGGTGTGGCGCACCCTCGAGCTGCTGCTCGAGGGCTCGGTGTTCCTGGTGATGGGGCTCGAGCTGTTCGGACTGCTGGAGGACCTGCGGGCCACCCGCGGCGACCTGTCGACCGCGCTCTGGATCGCGCTGCTGACCGGGGCGCTCGTCGTGGTGGTGCGCGCCGCGTTCGTCGCGTCGTCGCTGCTGCTGCTGCACCGCCGCTCGACGCGCATCGCCGGGGGACGCGACCGGCTCGCCCAGATGGAGGAGCGTCTGGACACACCGGACCATGCCGCCGAGTGGGCGGCGCGCGCCCGTGCCGCCGGCGGCGGTGCCGGCCGGACGCCGCGACCCGAGGACCCCGCCCGCGTGCAACGGCGCACCGACCAGCTGCTGACGATCGTCCGGCGGCGCATGGCCGACATCGACTACATCGCCGCCGAGCCGTTCGGCTGGCGGGAGGGCGCCCTGCTGACCTGGGCAGGGATGCGTGGGGCGATCACGCTCGCCGCGGCGCAGTCGCTGCCCGCGGCCACGCCGCACCGCTCCACGCTGGTGGTCGTCGCGTTCGTCGTCGCCGCCGGGACGCTGCTGGTGCAGGGCAGCACGCTGCCGGGTCTCATCCGCTGGCTCGGCCTGGGCCGCACCGACGACCCGGAGCAGCGCACCGACCTGGAAGCGGTGCAGGCCGAGCTCGCGAAGGCCGCGCACGCCCGGCTCACCGACCCGGCACTGCGCCGGCCCGACGGCGAGGCCTACTCCGAACAGACGCTGGAGCGGGTGCGGCGCGTCAGCACCACGGTGCTCCAGCGGATGGAGCCGGCCGACGGCGAGGAGCGGGCAGCGGCGCTCACCGCCCGGGCCGAGGAGCAGATGCTGCGCCTCGACCTCATCGACGCCCAGCGCGCGGCGCTGCTGCGGCTGCGGTCGGAGGGCGCGTACGGTTCACAGGCCCTGGCCGAGGAGCTGCGCATCCTCGACGCCGAGCAGCTCGGGCTCGAGCTGCGCTCGGTTGTCCCTCCTGGCCAGGACTGACGAGACTGGACGAGGCGTCACGCGCGTCACGACGGGAGGCGGAGCGGCCATGGCCGGCAAGAGCAAGGTCCGCAAGGTCGGCATCCTCACCGCGGGCGGCGACAGCCCGGGCCTGAACGCCGCGATCCGCGGCTTCGGCAAGACCGCGATCGGCACCTACGGCATGGGGCTGCTCGGGTTCCGCGACGGCATCACCGGGCTCGTCGAGAACAGGTACGACGAGCTGGACGGCAAGGCGCTGTCCGGCATCCTCACCGTAGGTGGCACCATCCTCGGCACCAGCCGCGACAAGGTGCACAAGTACGTGGTCGACGGCGAGGCGCGGGACATGGTGCCCACCGTCGTCGAGAACTACCAGCGCGACGGCCTGGACGCGCTCATCGTGCTGGGCGGCGGCGGCACCGCGAAGAACGCGATGAAGCTCGTCGAGGCCGGGCTCAACGTGGTGCACCTGCCGAAGACCATCGACAACGACATCGCGATGACGGACACCTCCTTCGGGTTCGCCACCGCGATGGAGATCGCCACCGACGCGATCGACCGCGTGCACTCGACGGCGCACAGCCACCACCGGATCATCCTCACCGAGATCATGGGCCACCGGGCCGGCTGGCTGACGCTCGGCGCCGGGATCGCCGGCGGCGCCGACATCATCCTCATCCCGGAGATCCCGTACACCGTCGACTCGGTGGCGGCGATGATCAAGGCGCGCACGCAGCGCGGGTCCAACTTCTCCGTGGTGGCGGTTGCCGAGGGCGCGCGGGACGTCGACGACGCCGCCGACTTCGCCGCCGCCGAGCTGCTGGAGTCCTCCGCCAAGACGCCGGAGGCGCAGCGCGCCGCCAAGGCCCACCTCGCCCACGTCGAGGACCTGCAGCGGGAGCACACCTTCAAGCTGGCGCGCGAGCTCGAGGCCGCCACCGGACTGGAGACCCGGGTGACGATCCTCGGCTACGTGCAGCGCGGCGGCACGCCGTGCGCCGCCGACCGTCTGCTGGCGACCCGGCTCGGCTCGGCCGCGGCGGACCTCGTGGCGCGCGGCGAGTTCGGTGTCATGGTCGCCGCCCGCGGCGAGGGCACCGAGGCGGTGCCGCTGTCCGAGGTCGCCGGCAAGGTCAAGCTGGTGCCGTCGGACCACCAGTGGGTGACCGCCGCGCGGCAGGTGGGCGTCGGCCTGGGCGACTGACGAGGCTCCCGCGAGCGCCGCCCGCCGTCGCGCGCCTCCGCATCCTCAGACCGGTTCGGGCGCTTCGTCGGGCTCGTCGGCCGCGCGTGGCACCACCCGCGGCGCCGGGCGCCGCTGCCGCGCCATCACCAGCGCGGCGGCGAGCGCGGACAGCAGCGAGCCCGCGAACACCGCGAGTGTCGCCGCGTCCCCCAGCGTCCCGTCGTCGAACGCCAGGTGCGCCACCAGCAGCGACACCGTGAACCCGACGCCTCCGAGCAGCCCGACGCCGAGCAGGTCGCGGGCACGCAGGCCGCCCGGCAGCCGCAGCCCGGTGAAACGGGTGAGCAGCGCAGTGGTGCCGAGCACCCCGACCGGCTTGCCGACGACGAGCCCCAGCAGCACGCCCCACGCGACCGGCTCGGCCAGCACGTTGCCCCGCCCGGACAGCGGCACGCCCGCCGCGAAGAAGGCGAATACCGGCGCCGCCACCGCCGCGGACCACGGCCGCACCTGGTGCTCGAGCCGGCTGGCGAGCGACGGCCGCCCGTCACTGCCCGGTGCCGCCGGCACCACCAGCCCGCACGCGACGCCGGCGATCGTGGCGTGGATGCCGGAGGCGTGCAGCGTCCCCCACGCGGTCAGCGCGAGCCCGACGAGCAGCACGACCCACCCGGCACGGACCGCCCGCCGACGCGGCCGGAACCGGACGAGGGCGGCGAACGCGGCCACCGCCACCGCGGCCCCGGCGAGCCAGCCGGCGTGGATCTCCTCGGCGTAGAACACCGCAATGACCAGGATCGCCAGCAGGTCGTCGACCACGGCGAGCGTCAGCAGGAACACCCGTGCGGCACCCGGCAGACCGCGCCCGACGAGCGCGAGCACCGCGAGCGCGAACGCGATGTCGGTCGCCGTCGGCACCGCCCAGCCGTGCAGCCCGCTGCCCCCGCCCAGGCCGACGACGAGCACGTAGAGCGCCGCCGGCACCACCATCCCGCCGACCGCGGCGAGCGCGGGGACGGCGGCATGGCGTGGGTCGCGCAGCGATCCCGCGACCAGCTCACGCCTCAGCTCCAGGCCGACGACCAGGAAGAACACTGCGAGCAGGCCGTCGGACGCCCACGTCGCCAGCGTGAGGTCGAGGTGCCACGCGACCGGGCCGACGACGGCGTCGGAGACCGTCCGGTACGCAGCGCGCCACGGCGAGTTCGCCCAGACGATGCCGGCCGCCGCCGCGGCGAGCAGCAGCACACCGCCGGTCAGGTCACCGGACAGGCGGTGGCGCAACGTGGCGCGGGACGAGGCGGGTGCGGTCATCGGGCTCCCTGGGGACACGTCGGTACGGACGCCGACCAGGCTTCCCGGCACACCTCGGCGGGCTCGGCCCGCCGTCGACGATGCTACCGGCCGGGCCGGCCGGCCCGTTTCGTCGTACGGTCCCGACGGCGCTCGCCGCCTAGTCTCGTCGGGTGATCCGGCTGACCCGCGAGCGCGCCTGCCGGCTCGCCGTCCGGGCGCAGCTGCTCGACGTGCGCTCCACCGACCTGCTGCCGGTGATCGGGCGCCTCACCCACCTGCAGGTGGACCCGACGAACGCCGTCGCGCCCTCGGCGGACCTCGTCCTGTGGTCCCGGATGGGCGACGCGTACTGGCCTGGCGCGGCCGACGACGCCCTCGCCGACCGGATGCTGTTCCAGCTGATCGGCACGCTGCGGCCGATGTCCCACCTGCCGCTGTACCTGGCGGAGATGGCGGCCTGGCCGCCGGAGCCGGGGCACGGTCAGCGCTGGCTCGAGGCGAACGACGACTTCCGCCGCGACGTGCTCGCGCTGCTGGCCGACGAGGGCCCGTTGCTGTCCCGCGAGATCCCGGACACCGCTGCCGTGCCCTGGGAGTCGAGCGGGTGGACCGGCACCCGCAACGTCACGATGATGCTGGAGCTGCTCAACGTCCGGGGTCACGTGGCGATCGTCGGGCGCGAGGGACGCGAGCGGCTGTGGGACCTGGCCGCCCGGGTCTACCCGCCGGTGGAGCCGGTGCCCCTCGAGGACGCGCGCCGCGAGCGCGCCCTGCTGCGGATGCGCTCGCTCGGCATCTCCCGCCCACGCGTCCCGGCGTTCTCCGCCGGTGACCCGTGGTACGTCGAGCCGGCAGGATCGCCGGCGGTGGTCGACGGCGTCGACGGCGAGTGGGTGGTCGACCCGGCGGCGCTCGACGAGCCCTTCGTCGGGCGGACCGCACTGCTGTCGCCGTTCGACCGGCTGGTGCACAACCGCGGGCGGCTGGTGGACCTGTTCGAGTTCGACTACATCCTCGAGATGTTCAAGCCGGCGGCGCAGCGGCGGTGGGGCTACTTCGCGCTGCCGGTGCTGCACGGCGACCGGTTCGTCGGCAAGGTCGACGCGAAGGCGGACCGGAAGGCCGGCGTGCTGCGCGTCAACGCGATCCACGCCGACGTCCCCTTCGACGGCGAGCTGACCGACGCGGTCAACCACGAGCTGGAGTCGCTCGCCGCGTGGCTGCACCTCACGCTGCGCTGAACGCGACCGGCCTCGGCCTGCGGCGAGGCATCTGTGGGGAACGTTCGTCGCGCCACGTGCGACGGAAGTTCCCCACAACGGGTTCGCGCCAGACGCCTGCGTCACGAGGGTCCAGCGGCCGGTACCACAACAGGTGCGCGTGCGACGGCGCCCCTCTGCGAGTCAGAGGAGGCCGAGCCGGCCCAGTGCCGCTTCGCCGCGCAGCTCGCGCAGGGCGTCGTTGGCCGCCCACCGGGCCGCGCGATCGCCGGGGCTGCCGGCGCGACGACCAGCTGGGTACGCGGCGAGGATACGCTCGGCGGTCGCGACTGCCGCGGTGTGGCACGTCACGGACCGCTTGCCGATCTGGCGCAGCGCCCAGCTGACCGCCTTGGAGACGTACGGCCGCTCGTCGGGCGCCGCCTGCTCCACGGGCGGCAGCAGGTCCACGATCCGTTCGTCGGGCGCGCGCTTGTCGTGGACGGCCAACGTGCAGATCAGCACCAGCCCGGCGCGCCGGACGAACTCCGGCTCGCCCGCGACCCAGGCGGGCGCCGCCTCGTAGGCGAAGGGCGTCGCGGCGAACAGGTGCTGCAGCTGGTCGCAGGTGTCCCACGAGTCGAGGTCGGCGACCCAGGCGTCCGCCTGCGCCCGCGTGACCAGCGCCGGCACGTCGAGGAGCCCGGCGAGGATGCGCGCCTCGTGGACGCCGGACGCCCACAGCCGCTCCGCCACCTGGTGCAGCATCTCCGGACGTTCCCGCCGCACCGGCCGCAGCTCGGCCGCGATCGCCCTCAGGGTCGTCACCGACACTCCGAGCGTCCCGACGGAGCTGATCCCGAAGCGCGCCATCCCGGCGGCGTCGCCGGGGTCCGCAAGACTGCGCAGCCGCGCCAGGAGCTCATCGGCCAGCTTCGTGGCGTCCGTCCCCATGCCGCCGACCGTAACGTTCGCCACCGCGCGCCGGCCGAGCAGTCACGTCGTGATCGGCGCCGGCCGGCTCACATCTGCATGTCGACGAAGCGCGAGAAGTGCCCCTGGAACGCCACCGTGATGGTGTCGGTCGGACCATTGCGGTGCTTGGCGACGATGAAGTCGGCCTCGCCGGCGCGTGGCGACTCCTTCTCGTAGGCGTCCTCGCGGTGCAGCAGGATCACCATGTCCGCGTCCTGCTCGATGCTGTTGTGGACGGCGATCCCGTTGGCGACGAAGTTGTGGGTACCGAGGACCGTCGCGTCGAACACCTGCCGCTCACCAGCGGGCTCGATCGCCACAACCTCGTCCCACAGCAGGTCGTTGACCGCCATGATCTCCAGGTCCTCGCTGTCGAGCAGCGCCGCGACCCGGCCGAGCCGCTGCCGACTCGGTCCGTGCTTCCAGAGCGTCGAGCCGCAGAACTGCGTACCCATCGCGGCAGCGAACTCGCGGTGGGTCATGCCCCGTTCGGCGAGCAGGAGACGCACGTCGTCCCACACCTGACGAGGCACGGTGTCGACATTCGGATTGCCACGCGTCGCGCGGACGATCTCCAGGAGCCGCTCCGCCTGCACACCTCGTGCGCCGTGGACGCCGATCTCCTGCAGGAAGCGACGCTGGTCGTCGTTCCCCGAGACGTCGATCGTGTAGCCGTCCCGGTAGCCCGCCTTGCGCGTGACACGGGTCTGCGTCGAGATTCCAAACCTCAGTAGCAGCAGTGACAGGTCGTCGACGAGGCGGCGTGACGTCGACGCGTAGTAGATCCGGCCCCCGCGGCCCGTCGCGTTGACCGTCACAGAGCCGTCGGTCGCCCAGATGTGGCGCAGGAACAGTGCGATCTGCTCCTTCGGCAGGTGGAACACGGGCTCAGGGACGAACTTCTCGTGGCTGTACGCACCGAACAGTCCGAAGGCGTCGAGCCACTCGGCGATGGGGTTCCGCTTTCCGTGCGTCAGGTGATGCGGCGCGGGCAGTCGCAACGTCGTCACGCGCGCGGCGGCGTACTCGTCCCGAACAGCTGTGATGCCGAAGGCGCCTGCCGCCTCGCTCACCGCCGTCAGGTTCGCCTCGTCGATCGAGGCGTAGCGCAGCGGCTGGTTCCGCACGAACGACCCGTCACCGAGCAGGTGCGCGAGCATCACCACCTTGCGGTCGTCCCACTCGGCCCGGTGCTCCGGACCGGGTACGTGACGCGGCACACCGATGCGCGACCCCTGCTCGAGCTCACCGAGCGGCGTCCATCCCTCGTACGTGAGGACCGGGTGGTTCGCGGTGGCGGTGATCTCCTTGCCGGAGGCGAGCCGCATCCGGAAGACCGGCTTGACGCCCGTCGGGAACACGTGGGTCATGTGGCGGCGGACGTACTGCAGCCGGTCGTCGAGTGCCCACACCGGGACGTCCCGCACTCCCAGTGCGTACAGCTCTCCGAGCGTCGCCTCGGCGCCGGTGTCGGCGCGCAGGATCCGGGTGTCCTGCGTCAGGCAGCCGGACTCGCGCAGGTCGCTCAGCATCGGCTTCTTGTCCTGGCGCTGCTCAGGCCCGCGGTTGAGCTGCGAAACGGCGATGACAGGCACCTCGAGCTCTTTGGCGAGCAGTTTGAGCGCGCGCGAGAACTCGGACACCTCCTGCTGCCTGGACTCGACGCGTTTGCCCGACGACATCAGCTGGAGGTAATCGATGATCACCAGCTTGAGGTCGTGACGCTGCTTGAGCCGGCGGCACTTGGCCCTGATCTCCATCAGCGACATGTTGGGCGAGTCGTCGATGTACAGCGGCGCATCGGAGATCTTCCCCATGGTCGACGCGACCTTCGTCCAGTCGTCCTCGCCCATCTGGCCGGTGCGCAGCTTCTGCAGGTGCACCCGCGCCTCGGCCGAGAGAATGCGCATCGTGATCTCGTTGCGGCTCATCTCGAGCGAGAAGATCACCGTGGTCTGACGGTTGTGCAGGGCTGCCGACCTGGCGACGTCTGTAGCGAGGGTCGACTTGCCCACGGCCGGCCTGGCTGCCACCACGATCATCTGCCCCGGGTGCAGCCCGTTCGTCAGCTTGTCGAGATCGGCGAACCCCGTCGGCACGCCCTTCATCCCGTCGCCGTGGTGGCCGGCCGCCTCGATCTCGTCGACCGTCT
>CAZFTZ010000362.1:0-3058 GCA_964521875.1 uncultured Cellulomonas sp.
GTGTTCGGCGCGGCGACGCCGGTGGCCGCCGGGGAAGAAGCGGCGGCCGTCGCCGCGCTGGTTCGTCCGGCCACGGCCGTACTCTGCGACGCCCCGGTGCCCACCTCGTCGGCCACCGCCCGCCCGCCCGCCATCGCCCCGCTGCCGCTGCCGCTTGCCACGCCGACGCGCGGCGTCACGACTCCCGAGCTGCCACTCACCGAGGCCGCGACGGCCGTCGACGGCACCGTCGCCCTCACCGGCGCCGGGCCGGTGCCGCTCGCCGTGCTGGCGACCGCCCGCGCCGCCGGCCTGCCGCTGGTCGACGTCCCGGCGGCCGACCCGCGCGCCTCGTCGGGCACCGGCCAGGCGATCGCCGCGGCGAAGCCCGCGCACGTGCTCGCGCTCGGCGCTTCGTTCGGTCCGGCGGACCGGCTCGCCGAGCGCGTCGCCGCCGCGGCGACCGGAGTCGAGCTGCCCGGGGGCGGCCAGCTGTACTTCCCCCAGGACGAGGGGCTGCCCGGCAAGCGGTACGTCGCCCTCTACGGCAGCCCGGGGATGCCGTCGCTCGGTGTGCTCGGCGAGCAGGACGTGCCGGCGACGATCGCCCGGGCGCAGGCCCATGCCGACCCGTACCGTGCGCTGACGCCGGACACCGTGGTGCCGGGCGTCGAGATCATCGCGACGATCGCCTCGGCCGGTCCCGGGCCGGACGGCAACTACTCCGCGGAACGGCCGGTCGAGGAGCTGCGGCCGCTGGTGGAGGCGGCCGGCGCGGCCGGGCTGACGGTGGTGCTGGACCTGCAGCCGGGCCGCACCGACTTCCTCACCCAGGCCCAGCTCTACCAGCCGCTGCTCGAGCTGCCGTACGTCAGCCTCGCCCTCGACCCGGAGTGGCGGCTCGAGCCGGACCAGGTGCACCTCGAGCAGATCGGGCACGTCGGGATCGACGAGGTCAACGGCGTCGCGGCCTGGCTGGCGCAGCTGGTCGCCGACCACCACCTGCCGCAGAAGATGCTGGTCCTGCACCAGTTCATGCTGCGGATGATCGACGGCCGCGAGCGGCTGGACACCTCGCACGACGAGCTCGCCTACGTGATCCACGTCGACGGCCAGGGCAGCCAAGGCGCGAAGGTCGGCACCTGGAACACCATCCGGCAGGGCGCACCGGCCGGGATCCACTGGGGCTGGAAGAACTTCTACGACGAGGACACCCCGGCGATGCTCGACCCGGCCGGCACCTACGCGATCACCCCGACGCCCGACCTCGTCACCTACCAGTAGGCCCCCTACGCTGACGTGCGTGATCGAGCCAGGCGCGACGCAGTCGCTCACCCCGGTCGCGCAGGACTACCTCAAGGTCATCTGGTCCGCCCAGGAGTGGACGGACGCCCCGGTGACGACGAAGGCCCTCGCGGCGCGGCTGGGCGTCGGCACCTCGACGGTCTCCGAGACGGTGCGCCGGCTCGCCGACGCCGGCCTGGTCAGCCACGAGCCGTACGGCGCCGTCGGCCTGACCGACGAGGGCCGCGCGCATGCCCTGCAGATGGTGCGTCGCCACCGGCTGCTCGAGACGTTCCTCGTCGCACAGCTCGGCTACGGCTGGGACGAGGTGCACGACGAGGCCGAGGTGCTCGAGCACGCGGTCTCGGACGCCTTCGTCGAGCGGGTCGCCGCCCTGCTCGGCCATCCCGCGCGCGACCCGCACGGCGACCCGATCCCTGCCGCGGACGGCACCCTCGCCGCCCCGCCCGCCCGCACCCTGTGGCAGAGCGAGCCCGGACAGTGGACGGTCGCCCGGATCTCCGATGCCGACCCCGAGCTGCTGCGCTACCTCGGCTCGGTGGGCCTGGTGCTCGACGCGCCGGTCGAGGTCAGCCGCCAGGCGGTCGCCGGCGTGGTGACCGTGACCCTGCCGGACGGCAGCCACGTCGACCTCGCCGAGCCGGCGGCCTCCGCGATCTGGCTGACCCGTCAGGCGCAGTGACCTGACGGCGAGCGGCGCCCGTCGACCCCGGTACGCCGGTGGCGCGGGCCGTGCGACCCCGGTTCTCAGTGCTTGAGGAGGGTGCCGAGCACCGTGCGCGTGATCTGACGGGCCAACGGGCTGTTCGCCGCCTTCCAGATCGAGTCGAGGGCGCTCGGCTCCTTCCTGCCCGACGAGCGCGTCGTCTTCGCCTCCTTGGCGGCGTCCTCCTGCTGGGCCTCGGCCTGCTGCGCTGCCGCCTCCTCCGCCGCGGCCTGCTGCGCCTTGGCCTGGAGCATCTCGTACGCCGACTGCCGGTCCACCGCGGTGCCGTACTTCGCCTGCAGCGGCGACGCGGCGACGGTCGCGAGCACCGTCGCGTCGGGCGCGGCCGCCATCGACGCCTGCGGAGCGCGCAGCCGGGTCCACGCGACGGGGGTCGGCGTGCCCTTGTCCGACAGCACGGTGACGATCGCCTCGCCGGTGCCGAGCTGCTGCAGCGTCTGCTCCAGGTCGTACTCGCTCGTCGGGTAGGTGCGGGCGGCGGCGCGCAGCGCGGCGGCGTCGTCGGGCGTGAAAGCACGCAGCGCGTGCTGCACCCGGCTGCCGAGCTGGCCCAGTACGTCGGCCGGCAGGTCCTTGGGGCTCTGCGTGACGAACACGATGCCGACCCCCTTCGACCGGATGAGCCGGACGGTGCGGACCACCTCGTCGAGGAACTCCTTGCTCGCGTCGGAGAACAGCAGGTGCGCCTCGTCGAAGAAGAACACCAGCGTGGGCTTGTCCGGGTCGCCGACCTCCGGCAGCGCCTGGAACAGCTCGGCGAGCAGCCACATGAGGAAGGTCGAGAACAGCGCCGGCCGGTCCTGCACCGCCGGGAGCTCCATCGCGGACACGACGCCGCGGCCGTCCGGCGCGGTGCGCAGCAGCTCGTTCACGTCGAACGCCGGCTCTCCGAAGAACGACTCGGCGCCCTGCGACTCGAACGTCACCAGCTCGCGCAGGATGACGCCCGCGGTCGCCGGCGACAGCCCGCCGATGCCCTTGAGCTCCTCCTTGCCGTCGTCGGAGGTCAGGTAGGTGACCGCCTCGCGCAGGTCCTTGAGGTCCAGC
>CAZFTZ010000363.1:0-3879 GCA_964521875.1 uncultured Cellulomonas sp.
GCAGCACCGCCTCGGCGACGAAGCCGAGCGTTCCCTCGGAGCCGACCAGCAGGTGGGCCAGGATGTCGACCGGCCGGTCGAAGTCGAGGAACGAGTTGAGGCCGTAGCCCATCGTGTTCTTCATCGAGAACTGGTGGCGCACCGTCGCCACCGAGGCCGGGTCGGCGCGGACGCGGTCCCGCAGCTCCGCGATGCCGGCGTACAGCTCCGGCTCGGTCAGTCGCAGCTTCTCGTCGGCGTCCGGGGCGCCGGTGTCCAGCAGCGTGCCGCTGGCGAGCACCACGGTGAGGGACTCCAGGGTCCGGTAGGTGTTGGCGGTGGTGCCGCACGTCATGCCCGACGAGTTGTTCGCGACGACGCCACCGACGGTGCACGCCACCTCGCTCGCCGGGTCCGGGCCGAGCTTGCGCCCCCGGCGCGCGAGCCGGGCGTTGACCTGGCGGACCGTGACGCCAGGCTGCACCCGGACTCGCGCGCCGTCGTCGAGGATCTCCACGTCGCGGAACCCGCGTCGCACGTCGAGGAGGATCCCCGTCCCCGAACCCTGTCCGGACAGGCTGGTGCCGCCTGACCGCAGCGTCACCGGCGTGGCGTGCCGGGAGCCGATCCCGAAGATCCGTGCCACCTCGGCGGCGTCGCGTGCGACCACGGAGGTCTGCGGCACCAGGAGGAAGTGCGACGCGTCATGCGCGTGGGTCAGCAGGTCGATCGGCCTGGTGCGGACCTGCGCAGCGTCGGCGACCGACGCGCGCAGGTCCGCGAGCAGAGCAGCAGAGGCGGTCACGGAACCATCCAGCCGAGTACGGGTGTGGACTGCAGCACGACGAGCACGGTGACGAAGGCCAGCAGCCCGAGGCTCCAGCCGACGACCTTGCGCAGCAGCACGTGCTCGCCGTCCTTGAGCCCCACGGCCGCCGCGGCCACCGCGAGGTTCTGCACGGACAGCATCTTGCCCATCACTCCGGCCGCCGAGTTGGCGGCCGCCACCAGCACCGGCTGCAGACCCGCCTGCTGGGCCGCCGTCACCTGCAGCAGGCCGAACAGCGAGTTCGACGAGGTGTCCGAGCCGGTGAGCGCGACGCCGATCCAGCCGATCGCGGGCGAGAGCACGACGAACAGCGCCCCGGTGGAGGCGAGCGCGTTGCCGAGCGTGGCGGTCTGGCCGGACAGGTTCATGACGAAGGACAGCGCGAGCACCGAGGCCACCGTGAGGATGGTCCACCGCAGCTGCTTGACGGTCCGCCCGAACGCCAGCGCGCCGGCGGCGGGCTTGATCTTGTAGATCGCCATCGTCACCAGTCCGGACAGGAACAGCAGCGTGCCGGTGGCACGCAGGTGGTCCAGCCGGAACACCTGGGAGCCGGCCGGCTTGCCGTTCGCGTCCTGGACGTCCAGGCCCGGCCAGTCGAAGACGGCGGAACCGTGCGTCAGCAGCCACGTCTTGACCACCGGGATCTGCGCGATCGAGAAGATGACGATGATCGCCAGGTACGGTGCGGTCGCCTTGAGCACGCGTGCCGGGTCGCGGTGGACCTCGCCGTGCGTGCGCACCTCGGTCTCGACGAGGGTCGCGGCCGGAGCGGCGCCGCCGCCGGTGACCGGGCCTCGGGGGGTCGGCAGCGTGCCGGCCGGTGCCGCGACGAACCCGCCGTCGGCCTCGACGTCGGGCTCGGCGACGTAGCCCTTGGGCTGCCAGAACTTCAGCATGAGCAGCACGGCGCCGACCGTGAGGAGCGAGGCGACGACGTCGGTCAGCTCGAAGGCGAAGAAGTTCGAGACGACGAACTGCGAGGCACCGAAAACGGCGCCCGCGACGAGCGCGACCGGCCAGGTCTGCCGCACACCGCGCTTGCCGTCGACGATGAGCACCAGCAGGAGCGGGACGAAGAGCGCGACGAACGGCGTCTGGCGGCCGGTCATCGACGACAGGTCGTGGACCGGCAGGCCGGTGACGCCCGCCAGTGCGGTGATCGGCGCCGCCATCGCCCCGAATGCGACCGGCGCGGTGTTGGCGACGAGGCTGACCACCGCCGAGCGCACCGGCTTCATGCCGGCCGCCATGAGCATCGCCGCCGAGATCGCCACCGGCGCCCCGAAGCCGGCCAGCGCCTCCAGCAGCGCGCCGAAGCAGAACGCGATGAGGATCGCCAGCACGCGCGGGTCGTCGCTGATCGACCGGATGATCCGGCCGAGGGCGTCGAACCAGCCGGTCTGGACCGTCAGGTTGTAGACCCAGAGGGCGGCCACGAGGATCCACAGGATCGGGAACAGGCCGTAGAACGCGCCCTCGGCGGTGGCGCTGAACGCCTGGCCGACGGGCATCCGCCAGACCGCGACGGCAAGCAAGAACGCGACGGCCAGCGAGGCGACGGCCGCGTAGGCAGCCTTGACCTTGAAGATGCCGAGCAGGGCGAACAGGGTCACGAGCGGGAGCGCCGCGAGGAGGGCCGACAGCAGCAGCGAGTCGGCGAAGGGCGCGAGGACTTGGGTGAACATCAGCTTCTCCCCGTTGAGAAGTGGCCGGGAAACTGCAGGTCGGAGGACACCGGTAGGACAAACGTCCTCAGCGATTGTCTAGCAAGTGTTCTTGTCGGTCAAGTGCGCTGATCAGACAGACGAGATAATGTCCGCCGTCGAAGAAGGAGGGGGCACGCCGATGGCCCGAGTGGAGGGCGTCACGTCCATCGTCGACGCGATCGCCCAGGACCTGCGTCGCCAGCTGTTCCGGGGCCAGCTCTCGAGCGAGGAGCCGCTGACCGAGGCGGGGGTCTCGGAGCAGTACGAGGTGGCGCGGCCCACCGCGAAGGCTGCCATCGAGAAGCTGGTCTCCGAGGGGCTGCTGGTGCGCGGCATCCACCGCAGCGCCCGGGTGCCCGTCCTCGACGCCGACGACGCGCGAGACATCTACCGCACCCGCGCCGACGTCGAGGGCATCGTGCTGCGGCGACTCGCCGCGCGGCGCGCGGTGCCCGACGAGGCCCGCAAGGCCAACGCCGAGATCGCCGCCCTCGGCCAGGCCTCCGCGCTCGACGTCGTCGACCCCGACATGCGGTTCCACACCAGCCTGGTCGACGCGATGGGGTCCAGCCGGCTGAGCCGCGTCTACCTCAACCTCGCCAGCGAGGTGCGGCTGTGCATGGCGCAGGTGCAGGGCAACTCGCTGCTGAGCACCGCGCTGATCCACGCCGAGCACGCGCGGCTGCTCGACCTGATCGAGGCCGGTGACGGCGACGGCGTGGTCGACCTGCTGGAGCGGCACCTGGCACGGGCCCGTGAACGGCTCGTCGGGCTGCTGGGCGGCGAACCCGGCCCGGAGGCGGCCTGGAGCGACGACCTGGCGCAGATCCCCGGAGCCTGAGACCCGGCTGCCGGGCGCCCCGTCTCGCCGAGCCACCGTGCCCGGATGCCACGACGCCCGGGCGATCCGGTTCGGGGGAGGGATCGCTCGGGCGTCGTGGGTCGGTGGGGCTACAACGCGGCGAGGATCTCCTCGACCTTCGCCTTCGCGTCGCCGAACAGCATGGCGCTGTTCTCCCGGTAGAAGAGCGGGTTCGGCACGCCGGCGTAGCCGGTGGCCATCGACCGCTTGAAGACGATCACCTGGCTCGCCTTCCAGACCTCGAGGACGGGCATGCCGGCGATCGGCGAGCCCGGGTCCTCCAGGGCGGCGGGGTTGACGGTGTCGTTGGCGCCGATCACCAGGACGACGTCGGTGTTCGCGAAGTCGTCGTTGATCTCGTCCATCTCCAGGACGATGTCGTACGGCACCTTGGCCTCGGCCAGCAGCACGTTCATGTGCCCCGGCAGACGACCGGCCACCGGGTGCACGGCGAACCGCACCTCGACGCCCTGCGCGCGCAGCCGGCTGGTCAGCTCGGC